>JBJSWM010000561.1:0-4513 GCA_046085865.1 Pirellulaceae bacterium | reverse complement strand
GAAGAGAACAAAACACGCTGATAACCCTCTGGAACTTCGGTCGCATACACGTAGGCATGGCGAGCCGGCGCTGCGACCAGGAGCAAAGCGTTTAGCAACACCCCCGCCCAGGCAATGGGACGCCCAGTCAATTCCAACGGGAATTTCTTCAAGAAGCGAAAGGCTAGGAACCCCAAAAGAAGTCCGACCAAGGGCAACAGCAGCAACAACGGCCACACCAACGCCAACAGCCCCAGCAGTCCCAAAAGGAGACTAAAAATGGCCGCTTTGGAGATCGATCGGTACTCGCTATAGGCCAGATCATCAGCCGGGGGAGTGCTGAACACTTCCGAACTTGCCTGCAGTCCGCTCATCGAAGCCATCCTTCCTTTCGAAAGAAGCTCCGACCCCGTCGGAGCGAATTATCGGTCCCGCATGGGCACCACCGACGGCTTGGAAATCCCGGTACCGGAAATCACCAACCACATCGTCATCGCAAGAATCGCCACGCTAAGGGCTCCTACGCTCCCAAGAAACAATCGGTTCACTCCAGCGTTGCGAGGGTCGTTGGCGCCGGGGACTTCACTTGCGGCCGAGCTGGAAATTCCGGTCGGTAGCGGAAGATTGGCCGCCAGCCGATTTTCCACAGGCACCAAGCTGGCCACGGAAGTTTCGGCCGAATCGTCGGTTTGTTTAGGCTGCGAAAAAGAGGCAGCTACGACATCTGGAGCCGCGGGGGCCGCGACTTGAGATGAATCGTTGGTGGCAGGGGCTGGCTGGGGGATCGGGAAAAACGTCTTGGCCCGCTGCACTGCCTTGGGATCGATCTTCTCCAACTCTTCCAGTTTCTTGGCCGCTTCCGGTAAGGGGCAGGCACGAAGGTAATTGATCACCGGCACCCGCACCCAACTGCTCTCCTCATTCGCTTCTTTGAACAACTGGACCAATCGATCCATCGGGGTCCAGTCTTCCCACCTGGCCAGATCAGGAATCACCAAGTCCGCCAGCTCCGGCCGCTCCAGAATATGGTGCATCGACTTCACAATATTCTTGCGATCCAGAACGCCACCTTCGGTCCCATGGAAGCGGAGCGCCATGATGGCGGAGTAAGTGTCGGCGTAGGGAGAGTTCTTATTCTTCAAAAACAGCTCTTCGACCAACGCTAGCCCAGCATCTCCTTTCAAAGTCAGGTAGCAGGCGATCATCGCGTCCAGCCCAGCTTTTTTCTCACCATCTTCGCTCCGCATCCTGGCTTCCAGAATCTCGGTGTCTTCCACCTTGCCGCAAACCCCCAGCAACGTCAGGTAAAGCCGTTTTCGATCGGGAGAAAGCGAATCGTCCTGAATCCATCCCAGCAATTGGTCGCGGTCCATCAGCGCCTTCAGTTGCTTGACTTCTTCGTAGGGAGTGATGGCGAACTCGTCGTAGGCATCACGCGCCAACAGAGAGTCGGGGTGTTCCAAATGCTTCAGATAGAATTTCAGGCGTTCGATTGAATCGGCAGGCAACCGCGGAATCGCCTCCACATACGCCTGAGCTTCAGTCGACAGCGGCAAGGGGCTGGACCACAGCAGTTGAGCCGGATCAACACCCAGCAACAGGAATTTTTTGTCGCTGCTGGCAGCACCAAAATAGGTCGCCTGGATCACTTGACCGGTGGCGATCAGCTTGTCCCCTTTGAGCACCTTGAGAATCGTGAATTTTGCTTCGCCGTCGATCTCATTCGACTTGGCCGTCGGGTCGATCACCAACTGACCGATCGCTACGGCATCCATCGTCTCCATTTCCTGACGGAGCGTCTGCTTGACGGCCGAACAGAAAGGGCAAGCGACCAAGTAGGATCCCCAAGCCATCACCACGAGCGCTAGGGCTGGCCGCAACCAACGAAATCCTGAGAACTTCCCAACGATGCCGCTTCTCCTAGAAGTCATGGCAAGAACCTCACGATGATCAAGATCCGAATGGGCAGCAATGGTAGAACGATCCGACGGACCGATGGGACCACTACAATACATTTAAACGTAACCGAATTGCTTCCGCCACACCAATCGGAGTCCGATCCTGGCGGAATGGCCGCCACTTGTAGGAAAATCCCTACAACCGACAGGATCACTCCATTGGACAGCCGGCCCCGGACTCCGAACGTGATGGAGAAATACCGGCCATGCGTGATCGCGACGGCCGGTTGCGGCGGAATGTCTGGCGTGTCGAACGAGTTGTCCGGATCGTTAGAATTCTGGAGCTGCAGACGGGCCAGAGACCGACAAGCGATGAGTTTTTCAGAAATGGGGTGAGACGTGCGGGTGGTCGTCGTGGGTGGGGGGGTGATTGGCCTGAGCGTCGGGGCGGAGGTTGCCGAGCGGGGGCATCAGGTGCTGGTGCTAGAACAGGACGCTAAGCAACTGGGATCGTCTCTAGGGAACGCTGGGATGATCGTTCCTAGCCATTTCATCCCGCTGGCGGCTCCCGGAATGATCGGTCTGGGACTGAAGTGGATGTGGAACCCCGAGTCGCCGTTTGCACTCAGGCCACGTGCCGATTGGAAGCTTTGGGATTGGGCATGGAAGTTCTACCGCGCCGCCACCGCCGAGCACGTCCGGCGCAGTGGACCACTGTTGCGCGATCTGAATATGGCCAGCCGCGAACTCTACTGCCAACTGTCGCAGCGAGAGGATTTCGGCTTGGTGCGCCGAGGCCTCCTGATGCTCTGCAAAACCGAACACGCGTTGGAAGAAGAATCGCGGGTCGCAAGGCAAGCCGAGGCGATGGGGATCCCCGCACAAGTTCTCTCTCTGGAAGCCCTGCGGAAGCTCGATCCCGCCGTGACGATGGACGTCGCGGGAGGAGTCTACTTTCCAAACGACTGCCACCTGTCACCCGATCGCTTCGTCGCCTTCCAGCGGAAGCGTTTGGAGCAAGCCGGCGGCAAGCTGATCGAATCGGTATGCGTCGATCGATGGGATGTCGATGGCAAGCGAGTCCGAGGCTGCCATGGACAGGGGCAAGGTTTTGAGGCCGATGCTTTTGTTCTTAGCGGCGGTGCTTGGTCACCTAAAACCGCCGAAACGCTGCCGGTGAAACTTCCGATGCAGGCTGGCAAAGGTTACAGCCTGACGCTGGACCACCCCGTCGAACTGCCCCAGATCTGCTCGATCTTCACCGAAGCACGGGTGGCGGTGACCCCCATGGGAGGCCGACTACGCTTTGGCGGGACGATGGAGATTTCAGGACTCGACACCACGATCCGCCCCAGAAGAATTGATGGGATCCTTAAATCGATCCCCAAATACTATCCGAACTTCCAGCAAAGCCATTTCAACGGCATCCTGCCCTGGTACGGACTCCGTCCCTGCTCACCCGATGGCCTTCCCTACATTGGACCTGTGAGCCGACTGGAGAACTTTTGGGTAGCCACTGGCCATGCGATGATGGGGCTGAGCCTAGCACCAATCACCGGCCACCTCATCGCTCAATCGATCGACCGCCAACCCACATCGATCGACTTAACCCGCCTGTCCCCCGATCGGTACCAATAACGATGGATGGAATGCGGAGTTGCATGGCGATGATGGCTTGCAGCAGCGTGATGGCAACGAAACCATCCACCATCTGGCGATGGTGGCTACCAGGAGCTCGCGTCTACCAAAACGGTCCACCATCTGGCGATGGTGGCTACCAAGAGTTGCTTGTAGGGTGTGTGAGCCGGGCGCGACTCTTTGGACTGCCCCGGAAGAAGAGAGTCGAGCAGTAGAAAGTAGACCGCGTCGACAAGAGAAGGTGGATTGGCACTCCAACTCAAACGCCCCAGAAAAACACTCGGACGCACAAGCTCTACTGCTCTATTTTCTCTTTTCTACTCTCTATTTTCGGCGGAGCCGAAAATCGGGGCGACTGGATTCGAACCAGCGACCTCTACGTCCCGAACGTAGCGCTCTACCAGGCTGAGCCACGCCCCGATAGGATGGGCAAAGCTGCCGAAGAAGTCCCCCCTGAAGCTCGATCCACCACCCCACCGATCAGACGTGATCGATCCCCCTGCTCGGTCTGTGGCTCTTCAGATGGAACACTTCATCAGCGATACATCATCCCGAACTCTTTACGTTACCTTGCTTCCCCTGCCTTCGCAACGCAAGAACCGTTAAGGTTACCGCAAATCCATCTTCCTGCGGTTGAAGCAATGATGATTTCTTCATCAAAAGGATCGGCCGCGACTGGGAACTTCAAATCGCGTGTCCGATGCTCCCGATCCTTGTGTGGAATCCCCGTTCACAGCCGGCTGCGAATCGACCGGCCGGTAGCTGTTTCCAGGGGTGACATTCAGCACCGGTGCACTGGGGGAGGGCATCCAGAAAGGGGCGGCGGCGGTGACCCCCGGCGGAAGGACTGGAGAGCCGGGGAAGAGGGGGCCGGTCGACCAAGAGGGGGGTGGCGGCAGTACCTGCCCCGGCAACTGATTCATCGTCCCTTCGGGCGGCAACGTCGGGTCGCGGTAGGGACCAGGGCCTGCAGGCCAGGTATAACTGCCACTGATGGC
>JBJSWM010000560.1:0-691 GCA_046085865.1 Pirellulaceae bacterium | reverse complement strand
AAACTTTTCTTCCTATAATGGCAATTCTATGGTTTCGCGAAAATCGCTTGTCGATGAATCCACCATCGAGACTATTTGTTTTGGGGGGTAATTTCTGGGGATTCTGAGATTGTACAGGCGTCGTAGGGTGGATGTGATGTGTAGGCCAGTTCAATTCTCAGGGGCTATCTAGGGAAGATTGGTGGAGTTGATGGGAGGCAGAAGAGGATCGGGAAATGGACGAGGAAATAGGCTGTTCTTGTTGCACTGAGGGAGTGGCTTGGAGTGAACCGTTCAGGAAGGTCCTGCGTGGTTCGCTTAACAAGAGGTAATAAGACTCGCACCGCGACAGATGATCACTGGTTCGGGTGTTTTGAGCTGAAAAGGTGGATGATTCATGCCGATTCGAATTCTGGTGATCGAAGAGGATCCGCTAGTGTTTCATGGTCTTGGCCGACTTCTGAACCGGGATCGTTTTGTGCTAGTAGATCACGGTTGCGACCCGGGGTTGGTGGAGTCGCATCGATCGGCGATCGATGTGGTCTTGATCGAGTTGCATCGGACTCGCGAAGATGGTTTCTCGTTGCTCCGAAAGCTCACGGGCGAGATCACGTCGGTACCGGTGGTCATTTACTCGATCTTTGATTCGGTGGGGTGGATTCAAGCGGCGATCGAAGCAGGTGCTGCGGGTTGGGTAAAAAAGAGCGATTCG
>JBJSWM010000559.1:0-919 GCA_046085865.1 Pirellulaceae bacterium | reverse complement strand
GAAGGATCGAGCGGATGGGTTGGCGCGGATGCTGTGATCCAGCGAGAGAGTCTGCGGAGGCAGGTTCTATCGAGTGATTCGCGGAACGGACAGGCCGACGCGGATATGGCTGTCGCGATGGGGCATGGAATTCGAAAGGATCCAAAGTGAATCGAGCGATCGGAGTGTTGGGGTGTGGTCAGATCGCAGCGCAGCACTTGGAGGCCTATCGCGCAGGGGGGCTGTCTGTGGTGGCGCTGTGTGACCCGGATGAGGAGGCAGTGACTTCGAAGGGGATGACGTTTTTTCCGCAAGCGACAACCTATGTCGATGTAGATAGGTTCCTCGAACACCCCAATATGGAGGTGGTCGATATTGCGACGCATGTCGATGTGCGTCCCGATCTGGTAGAGAAGGTGCTGCGAAGTGGTCGGCATGTGCTCAGTCAAAAGCCGTTTGTGGAGGATCTAGGGAGGGGGCGCGAGCTATGTTCGCTTGCAAGGAGACTGGGCCTGCGTCTAGCGGTCAATCAGAATGCCCGCTTCGCACCTCACTTTCACCTGGCTAGAACTCTGGTGGCGCAGGGAGTCTTGGGGAGCGTGCAACTAGTGGAAATGTCGGTGCATTGGGATCATTCCTGGGTCCGGGGCAAGCCGTTTGAAGCGATGCCACACCTCATCCTTTTCGACTTCGGGATCCACTGGTTCGACATGGCCCGTTGTCTATTTGGCCATTCCATAGCCACGAACGTGACGGCATGGGCCAGATCGCTGCCAAATCAGCCGATTGCTCCTCCGATGCTAGCGCATGCGGTCATGGAGTTCCCTGAGGGATTGGCATCGCTTGGTTTACATGCCTGGACACGATTTGGTCAGCAGGATCGAACCACCATCATCGGCGATCGCGCGACACTGGTACTTGAGGGGGTCGATTATCAAAG
>JBJSWM010000558.1:0-873 GCA_046085865.1 Pirellulaceae bacterium | reverse complement strand
AAATCGGCAGTCAATCGGTGGGTGGCACCAATTGAAAAAGTTGGCTAGCAATCAATTGGTGGGTGGCACCAATTGAAACAGTTGGAAATGCTTACAGTGTTGCTGCTAGGCGAATTCTGGTCTGCTTTTTCGCATCGCAATTGTTGGAGCAGTTTCCTTTCGAGCGGTAGGGCGGTGTGCCAGACTGACGGATGGTCGTCCTTCCCCCCGGTTGCCGTTGAGTCCCAGCCATGCGTCGAGCGTTTTGCCAGCAATTCAATACTTGTCGGCTCCCACAAGTCGCCAGATGGTGGCTATTGTTCTCACTTGGTACCATCGCGATCGCGATCTTGGTTCACTCTGCTTTGGCCACTGAAATTCCCTTTGCTGACACTCCACAGCAAGATCCGGCGCAGGAAGATCATGCCAAAAACCCAGAAGCGATCGACTTCTTCGAGCGTCGCATAAGGCCTCTTCTGATTACCTACTGCATCGACTGCCATGGTCCGGAGAACCAGGAGTCTGGACTGCGATTGGACCTGCCCGAAAGTTTTCATCCGACTGATTCCAGGGCTTCGGTGCTGAAGATGGGGGCCGATGGAAATAGCCGCTTGATGGAGGTGCTGGAATACCGTGGCGAGGTTCAGATGCCTCCTACTGCACCTTTGGGGGAAGAGCAACTGGAGTGGGTGCGGCAGTGGATCGCCTCGGGTGCCCCCTACCCCGCAAACACCCATCCGCTCGAAAAATCGCTCCAAGGGCTTGATCACTGGGCCTTTCATCCCCCGAAGCCTCTCCATGAACTTCCTCTTGATCCAACCGGTTGGTCGGACGATCCGATGGATGCGGTGGTCGCCAACCGACTGGCAGGCGAAGGGATGTCGCCCGCAGTCC
>JBJSWM010000557.1:0-643 GCA_046085865.1 Pirellulaceae bacterium | reverse complement strand
CTGGGAGGAAATACCTTGAAGGCGCTTTCGTAATTATGCAAAGCCAGCCCCAGTTGCTTGAGGTTGTTGCTGCACTGCATGCGGCGTGCGGCTTCGCGAGCGGCCTGGACTGCAGGCAGCAAAAGACCGACTAGAATTCCGATGATCGCGATCACCACCAGCAACTCCACCAGCGTGAACGCACCTCTCTTCGACCTTAGGCTTCGCATCGTCTCCCCCATGTTCAATTGGAACTTCCCAGTTGCTCTTCAGGACACGGCCGCCTGCCTGCCCCGGACCCCAATGGCTAAATCACCCACGACGCAAAGAGTGTCGCCACGAGCTCCTTCACTGAACATAGTGAATTGCGTTAAGAGACGATGAAGTTTGCATGGAGCAAGACAACTCTGCGTTCGCGCGTCACAATGGGTAACCAGTTCGCTCGATGACAGCAGCTATCATGAAGTTTCCGTGAAGAAAAGGTCGCTACCTTGGACGCTCCGTCGTCCACAGCCTGTTCGTTTTGCCTCAGGCCTCAAGTGCGTCCTGGCAATGGATACCATCGCGATTCTCTTGGAGTTCCACCATGAAGCTGATCATTGCCATCATCCAGCCCGATCGGCTGGAGGCGGTCAAGCAGGCACTGACCGAGGTGGAAGTCTTT
>JBJSWM010000556.1:0-2219 GCA_046085865.1 Pirellulaceae bacterium | reverse complement strand
ACCGCAGGTTCGTGCGAGGAACAATCAAGGTAATAACATGGCGCTAGTGATGACCCCACCTAATCTGATTGCGACCCGATTTGAAATGGTCGCTGAGAAGTATGCCGATCATGTCGCGATTCGCACAGCGCATGGCGATCTAATTCCCTATAAGTTATATCGCCATGCGCTGTGCGAATCGCGACATGATCGGCATACTTCTCAGCGACCATTTCAAATCGGGTCGCAATCAGATTAGGTGGGGTCATCACTAGCGCCATGTTATTACCTTGATTGTTCCTCGCACGAACCTGCGGTGCCCTCATAACCAATCTCGGGGACGAACTGGTCACCGGATCGTACGAGCCATCGGATCTCTTGGTGTTTCGTTTGATCTGGATCGAAAGGACGATCGCTTCCAGTCAGATTGACCAAAAACGATTCATCTGCCGGAATCCTTCCTGTGCGAACTCCTTGGATCAATCCTGCGAGCGCGGCTGATGCGGAGAAACAAGCATCAATATTTTCGTGTTCCAATAACAAGTCCCTGGCTTCACGGATCGAGGATTCGCTCGCGATTTCGAATGCCCCATGACTCTCTTGGACAATGGACCGTATGATAGGATAGACCTTCGACGGATCGCCGCGCAGAATTGCTACTGCGATTCCCTGAGGATGATGCACGATATGTTCCCGTGCAACTTGGTCAACGCCTTCAAGCCAAGCTTTGGCCATCGGTGCACAACTCTCCTGCTGCACACAGAGCAATTTCGGGAGGCGGGAGATCTTCCCAAGCCCCTTTAATTCCTTCGCACCCTTGTACACACCAGCGACTCCCATTGCACTAGAAACCGCTTGCACGTACCAGTCCATCGGCTCTGGAGCTTGGTCCATCGCTTCGAGATAACATAGCTTGAGCCCTTCTCGACGGCCGATGTTAAAGAACCCTCGCTCGGACGCCAATCCATTGGCTTTCGCGAAAACGGACGCTTGATTGAACGCATCGACAAAAGTTGCATCCCGTAACACGTAATGCACAATCTGATCGCAATCGCGATAGTTGACTCGGTGATGAAAGCTCTCTGCCGTAAACAAAAACATTTTCATGTCGGGAAATCGTCGCACTGCCCTAGCAAAAGCCGTCGAACTATTCCCGGTCGATGATGTGCAAAACGTCCGAATACCAGCTTCGTACAGATAGGCCAAGGCGATGGCAGCCATTCGATCCTTGGTCGTGCCGGTTGGCAAAGTGGTCTCGTCCTTCAAATACAATCGAGACATTCCCAAAACCGCACCCAGTCGTTTTGCATGAACCAGTTCCGTGCGAGTCGCTTGATCGGGAAGAAGTCTCGTATCGCGAATAGGCAACAAATCGCGAAATCGGACGAAATGATTATCGCTTGCAACCAGCTTTACTTTGGATAAGTCGTAGGTAACCTCAGCGTATCCGCCACATTCGCAAAACGTGACGTACTTTTGCTCGAAGGATCGCTGGCACTCAGTACAAGCGATCCGCATTCTGGGAGCCGATTCAATCGTCATCAATCGGGCTCCTCGACCGTTTTAAAGCGATCTAGCTGAAAGGGTTTCAGAGACAAATCGCAAGATCCATTCGCAATCCATTGCGCCGCACAGAACCCCATCCCTGCCGAAAGAAGCATGCCTTTCGGCCCGCATCCACCCACGATCAAGGCGTTGGTCAAGTTTCCGATACGATCGAGAATGGGCAATCCATCGCTCGTGATGGGTCTTAAAGCAGCTACGTGCTCGACCACTTTTGCATCGCGAATCGATGGGATCATGCGAGCAACGCTTTCGATGATGACATCTCGGCCAGTCTCGGTGGGAGACGTATCGAATCCGGCGGATGCATCCAAGGTTCCGCCGAGCCAAGCCAACTGATTAGGCTCGCGATAGATTCCAAACTGCTTCCAACTCACGTGGTGGTAAGGAGCATTTTTAGGGAGTTCAACCAGTAACATCTCCCCCTTCAAGGGTTTGATCGGGACCGAAGTTCCAAACCATTGCTGGGCATGAGATGCCCAAGGCCCATTGCAAAGTAGAACGTGACCACAGGTGATTTTATCTCCCCCGACATCCAACGACTCGACCCTTCCGCCTTTAGTGGAAATACCGGTCAGGGACCCTTGAAGGAGTTCGACTCTTTGTCGTTGTGCAGCAAGAAGGACGGCTCGCGTGTAGAGCCGGCTATGAACGTTTCCGTTTCCGGAGCTCCAGAG
>JBJSWM010000555.1:0-3124 GCA_046085865.1 Pirellulaceae bacterium | reverse complement strand
GGTGCTGGTCACCAAGCAGGCGAAATGGGTCCCAGGTTGATTTCTGGGGTGAGTCGTAGGCACACCGAGGTGTCCTACAGGAACGCACACGCCGACATTCCTCTGGTTGATTTGGTCGCCGGGCAGAGTCGCACGGTTGGCCAGGATATGGTCTTCGTAGGTGAAGCTGACCCAAAGCCCATCGGGGCTCCATACATGGACGTGCGTGCCACCACGAAGCGCCCCAGGGGTAAAGGGAGGTGACAGGTCGGTGGCTTCCAGGAATTCAATCCTTCCAGGCCTTTCCGGGCGAACGAAAACTCCCTGCCTATTCCATGCCTTGTACTCGAACGGTGGCTTGGGGTGCCGTGGACCGAGGATAAAGAGGACCCTGCCATCCGCTGGATGGCAGGTAGCAACACCACAGCAAGCCCCATCGCTCGACTGGTAAAGTGTTTCGATCGAACCGGTTTCCACGGAGACCCGTTGGATGCGGGTGCCATCGAAAATGGAGCCCCCGGGATCGCTCCGCGTATCGAAGACGATCCACTTGCCATCGGGGCTCCATGCATTGCAATTGGTGAGGATCCGCCCCTCGTCGCCTCGGGTAATCTGCCTTGCTCTTGTAGGGATCATGCTACGGATACCCCTGCGATGGAATGCCTGCTACGTCCCCCCAATCGCGCAGTCGGCGCGACGAGAGCCAGCGGGGTTCGGGCGTCCTGTTTGACTGCCGCGAGTTCGATCACCAGCGAAGGCCAAACTTCTCCCCACCGCCAGCGCCACCGGTGCCGCCCTTGAGCGGTCCTTGATGCTTCTTTACCGAGGAGTTTGGCTTTGGATCCTCTTTTGCCGGTTCCGCTTCGCCTTCGGTTGCTGCGCCAGTCTTGGTGGCGTTATCGCTTCGCTTGGAGATCGCCTGCTTGATCGACAAAGAGATTCGTTGAGCCTCTGGATCGACACTGATCACCTTGACTTCGACCTCGGCACCCTCCTTTAGCATGCTGGCCGGTGTGGTGACCCGTTGGTGCGCTATCTCGGACAGATGCACCAAGCCTTCCACTCCAGGAGCCAGTTTGACGAAGGCGCCAAATTGAGCCAGTCGGGAGACGGTTCCTTTGTGCACAGAACCTTCGGGAAATCGGGAGGATGCATCGGCCCAGGGTGAATCCTGAAGATCTCGATACGTCAGGCCGATCTTGCCTGTCTCGCGATCGATCGTCTTGATGCGGACCTGGATCTTTTCTCCTTCTTTCACCACTTCGCTTGGGTGCTTGATCCGATCCCAGCTCATCTGGCTGATGTGGATCAGTCCATCGAGCCCACCGAGATCGACAAAAGCACCAAAATCGGTGATTTTGCGGACGATGCCTTCGGTGTTATCTCCCTCCTGCAAATTGGCAAGTCGCTCTTTCTTCTTTTCCGCCTTCTCCCGCTCCAGGACCGCACGGTGGCTGAGCACCAAGTTTCCACGTCGAGGATTGGCCTCGGTGACGACGCACATCAACTTCTGTCCAACATAGTCGGCAGTCGTTTCGATGCGGTACTCGGCGATCTGGCTGATCGGAATGAAGGCACGCAAGCTCCCCACCTTGCAGTCCAATCCCCCGGTGTTGGCGCTCTCAACTTTCGCTTCCACAAGTGTCCCTTCCTGAAGATCGCTCCAGTCTCCCACCGAGACGGCTTCTCCGGGAAGGGAGAGTTCATAAAGACCTTCGGCGTTATTGAAGGCGCGAACCAAGCATTCGACTGCGGCCCCAGGCTGGGGCACATCGAGGAATTGAAGGAGCGGAATGACCCCTTCGTTGGCGCCACCAAGGGAGATGAAAACAGAACCCTGATGCACCTTGAGAACTTTGCCAGGATAGCGCTGTCCTTCTTCCAGAAGCTTGCCAACCTGAAGATTCTTGTCGCCAACCAAGAGTTTCCCGAAATCGGTTCCGCCAAAGGCGGCTTCCAGTTCCTGATCGATTTCCTTGAGTTCGGCCGATCCGCGGCGTGGGACTTCCACTTTGGGAGCTGCGGCGGCTGGCTTGGACTCCTGTCGCACCATTTTTGGCGACACTGGTTGCTCGTCCGCAGCCTCCGGAGATGCGTCGACCTGTCGCTCAGGTTCGGCCGTGGCACCGCCGCTACTTTTTCCGACCCTAGGAAGCGGATGCTTGGGCTTTCGCTGCTTGGGTGCTGTAGGCTCCACCCCCAACTGACGCATCTGACGAATAGCAGCTAAGTTCAAAGGACCTCGCTGGGAACCATCCGTGTTTTCCACGTTGGTTTTTTCTTCGACAGGCATTTGGTTTTCGTTTTCGTTCATCGCGAGGTCACTTCATTCGCCGGGGACAAGCGGATCAAACACAGGAGTCCAACGGTGTTTCAGGGAATAGGCATGCCGCATGGGCCACCCTAGGTTGGTGCCGCCACTTCGGCTCTTCCCACCGTCAGTACGATCGGAGAAAACAAGCGTCCGCATCGTTTCGCGGTGCGCCGCTTTCTGGTCTAAATAGTGTAACCGCTGACGAATGCTCGTTCCAACCCAAACCGCTTCAACCGGGGAGCAGGATCATGCCGAAGTTAAGCCCTCGGGTCAGCTGGACTCCTGAACTTCCGCATCCCATCCGCACCTGGCTGGATCGGCTCGAGTGCGACTGGCATTTTCGGCGTTCGGTCGCACGGCCGGTCAGGAACGATTCCTGGCGTTGGCTCACCGACCAGCATGTGATGCCAACAGGCGCCTTGGAGGCGGGATGGTCCTACCTTTTAGGACTTTGGGAACACTCTCATGAAATCAGCCAGGATCTGCCCGATGCGCAAGGTGCCTTTTGGCACGGCTGCCTGCATCGCCAAGAGGGGGATCATGGGAATGCCAGCTATTGGTTTCGGCGTGTCCAGGGATCAGGACTTTTGGAAGCACTTGCTGGGGTGATGGTGACCAGCAAGTCGGCCGATGCAGACGGGGGTTTCCCCGGGCTTCTGACCACCAGCGGAAAATACGATCCATCGAAGCTTTGGAGCTTCGCAACAGCTCGTGATTCCGGAAGTGCCGACGATTTCCTCTGGATGGAATGGCAAGGTGCGATGAGCTGGTTTTGGAGGGAAGCCAACTCCGATCGTCCTTAGGGCAGGCATTTTCTGGCTAGTGAACGAT
>JBJSWM010000554.1:0-5986 GCA_046085865.1 Pirellulaceae bacterium | reverse complement strand
CGCTGGATGACGCCAAGCCGTGGCGGCAGCATGATGCCAAATTCAGCACGGCCTATGGTGGAGCGGAGATGTTCGCCTACGACGTCGATGGAGATGGCGACAACGACATCATCACCAGCCTCGCTGCGCATGACTACGGGCTTGCATGGTACGAGCAGCGGGAGGAGGGTGGTGAGCGGACGTTTCAGCGGCATGACATTGTGGGGAAGAAGCCCGAGGACAATCGCTATGGGGTGGTTTTCACCGAACTCCATTCGGTGCAACTGGCCGACATCGATGGGGATGGGCTGAAGGACATCGTCACTGGGAAAACCTATTACTCCCACCACAAAGGGAGCCCCATGTGGGATGCCGGCGCCGTCGTCTACTGGTTCCGCCTGGTGCGCGGCCAAGATGGAATCGACTGGGTCCCCTACCTGGCAGCAGAAGAGACAGGGATTGGTCGTCAGATCGCTCTTGGCGACCTGCAGGGAGATGGTCTGGTCGACATCGCCGTTGGCGGGATGAAGGGGATGCACCTGCTGCATCATCGAAGGCAGGAGGTCGATCGCGACGCTTGGAGTGCTTTTCAGCCAGTTGCCTACGTAGCTCCTGAGAAACCCGAATCGAAGGTGGGGGGGCGGCTGGAAGGGGAATCGATGAAGCTGTTGCAGGTGACCGGAGGCGACGCCAAGGAGCAGCCGATGGGGGGATTCAGCGCGGATCACTGGAGCAACGATTCGCAGCTTTGGTGGACCGGTGCGAAGCCGGGGGATCGTCTGGAACTGGAGCTTCCGGTGCCTGAGGCAGGCAGCTACGAAGTGCGGACCGCGCTGACCAAGGCGCGCGATTACGCCATCGTCCAGGTTCTGCTGGATGGGAAAAAGCTGGGCGAGCCGATCGATCTGTACCATGCCCCGGAGGTGATCTCGACAGGAAACATTCGCCTAGGCGAGTTGGAATTGGCTCAAGGGAATCACCTGCTGGCCTTTGAGATCGTCGGCAAGAACCCTGATGCGGTACCTGGCTACATGCTGGGAATCGATATGGTGCAACTGGGCAAAGGGTCGGGACAACTGCCACAGGATGCGACCGGCAAGTCGCTGAATTTCGACTTCGAGAAAGGGTCGCTGGAAGACTGGGTTGTGGATGGAAAGGCCTTCGAAGGCCAGCCGGTGCAAGGCGATGCCGTCGCCGCTCGGCGCCCCGACATGCGAAGCGAACACCAGGGCAAGTATTGGGTGGGCACCTACGAGATCGATGGCGATGCACCGCAGGGAACGTTGCGAAGTGTCCCTTTTGAAGTGACCCATCCCTTTGCCTCCTTTCTTATCGGTGGCGGTGCGGGGATGGAAACTCGGATGGAACTGATCGACGCAGCCAGCAGCAAGGTGATCTATCGAGCCATGGGGCGGACCACCGAGAACATGCGGCTGGTGGTTGCCGACCTCCGGGAACACCAAGGCAAGCGAGTTTCGATCCAACTGACGGATGCGTCTGGAAATGGCTGGGGTCATCTCAATTTCGACGACTTTCGATTTCATACCGATCCCCCAGGGCCGGTGACACCGGCCGAGTCGCCGCTGGTGCCGGATGAATACCCGCATCAGGGTCTGGATGCTGCGGCGGCAGTGGCGGCGATGACGCTTCCCGAAGGCTTTCGCGCGGTGGTGGGGGCGACGGAGCCGGAGGTGAAGCAACCGATCGCCATGGCTCTGGATGATCGGGGGAGGGTCTGGGTGGCCGAAGCGTATGAGTATCCCAACCGAGCGGCGGGAGATCAGGGCCGCGACCGCATCCTGATTTTTGAAGATACCGATGGCGATGGATCGCTCGATCAAAGAAAGGTCTTCACCGAAGGCCCGAACCTGATTAGTGGCATGGAAGTCGGATTCGGTGGAGTGTGGGTCGGCGCGGCTCCCTATCTCCTCTTCATCCCCGATGCCGATCGCGACGATCGCCCAGATGGCCCTCCACAGATCCTCCTGGATGGTTGGGGGCTGGAGGACACCCACGAGACGCTCAATGCGTTCCTCTGGGGACCAGATGGGTGGCTGTACGGCTGCCATGGAGTTTTCACCCACAGCAAGGTGGGCAAGCCGGGGACGCCGGCCGACCAGCGGATTCCAATCAACGCCGGTGTCTGGCGGTACCATCCGATCCAGCACCGATTTGAAGTCTTCGCCCATGGGACCAGCAACCCATGGGGAGTCGATTTCAACGACCACGGACAGGCCTTCATCACCGCCTGCGTTATCCCGCACCTGTTCCACATGATCCAGGGTGGCAGGTACGAACGCCAAGCCGGCAATCATTTCAATCCCTACACCTACGACGATATCAAGACCATCGCCGACCATCGGCACTATGTCGGTGGGAATCCCCATGGTGGCAACGGCAAGTCGGATTCGGCCGGCGGTGGGCATGCGCATGCAGGAGCGATGATCTACCTGGGGGATCGCTGGCCGCAGGAGTATCGCAATGGGCTTTTCATGAACAACATCCATGGGCAGCGACTGAATGTCGATCGGCTCAAGCCAAGTGGTTCGGGCTACATCGGAAGTCATGCTCCCGACTTTCTGCTGACCGGCGATCAGGCCTCTCAGATGCTCTACTTCCGCTATGGACCCGATGGCAATGTTTGGATCATCGACTGGTATGACATGCAGGCGTGCCATACCGGAGATGCCAAGAAGCACGATCGAAGCAATGGAAGAATTTATAAGATCGTTTACGGCGAATCGGTCGGTCAAAAGGGAGTGGATCTGGCGGGGATGAGCGACCTGGAGCTGGCCAAGCTGGCAGGACATGAAAACGATTGGTATGTCCGACATTCCAGGCGACTGCTGCAGGAGCGAGCTGCTGGTGGGAAAATCGATCCGGGAGCGATCGCATGGCTGGAAGAGTTTTCCACTCAGGCACCAGAGGATCGACAGCGGCTGAGGGCGATCTGGGCACTGCACGCCATCGGGGCTGACGGCGCCCGTTGGCTGGACCGATGGCTGACCGATTCCAGTCCGTACGTTCGGGGCTGGGCGATCCAGTTGGCTCTGGAAGGCAAGGCACCTGCAGAGGGATGGACGGCGGCGAAGCTGACGCGGCTGGCTGCAAACGACCCATCGCCCATCGTTCAGCTCTACCTCACCTCGGCCGCACAACAACTGCCCCCAGCAGATCGCTGGCCTTTGGTCGAAGCGCTGGCCGATCGGATCTCGGCGAACGACCACAACCTGCCCCTGATGCTGTGGTACGCCGCGGAACCTTTGGTGGAGAACGATCCGGCCCGCGCGATGGCGCTGGCGGTTCGGGCGGGACAGAAGCTGCCCAAGTTGCGCGAATATCTGCTGCGACGGCTGGGATCACAAGGCGATCAGGCGATCGATCTGCTGGTGCGTGGCTTGGGGACCGCAAGCGACAACCAGCAGCAAGCAGCGTTCCTTCAGGCGCTCTCCACCGCGTTGCAAGGGCGGCGGAGGGTAGATCCTCCCGCTTCCTGGAAGGAAGTGGCTGGAAAGGTGCTCAAGTCACCCGATCCAGCGATCCAGCTGCAGGCGCAGGCGATTGGAGTGACGTTTGGGGACGAAACAGCGCTGGCTGCAGTGCGTTCGGTGGCGATGAATCAAGAAGCATCGGTGGAATCGCGCGTCGGCGCGCTGCAGGCCCTCCTGGCGGCTCGCGACCCGAAATTGGCGGCCGGACTTCAGAAGCTGATCGAGGAGAAGGCCATGAGGCCAGCGGCGCTGGCAGGATTGGCTCAATATGCCGATCCGCAGACGCCGGCCATCCTACTGAAGGCCTACGAAGGGTACAGTCAGTCCGATCGCCGACTGGCGCTCAGCGCCCTGGCGGCCCGAAAGGAATCGGCGGTCGCTCTGCTGGAGGCAGTAGCCAAGCAACAGATTCCAGCGACCGATCTGGGAGCCGACTTGGTCCGACAGCTGCAGTTTCTGAAGGATCCCATGGTCCAGCAGCTTCTCGAGAAAACCTGGGGCACTGTGCGCGAAACGCCAGAGGAAAAGCAGCAGATGATTGTCCAGTACAAACAGCTGATCGAAGAGAAGAAGGGACCCAAGCCGGATCCCATGCTGGGTCGCACGATCTTTTCGAAAACCTGCCAGCAATGCCATGTTCTATTTGCGAAAGGTGGCAACGTGGGACCGGAGTTGACGGGATCCAATCGCGCCAATCTCGATTATCTGCTGAGCAACATTGTCGATCCTAGCGCCGTGATGGCCAAAGAATATCAGCCCACCATCGTGCTCACCGAGGATGGACGGGTAGTGACGGGGATCGTGCGATCCGAAACCGATCAGGCCCTGACGTTGCAGACGGCTGATGCCACGGAGGTGATTCCTAAGGAAGAGATCGAACAGCGGATGTTGAGTGAAAAGTCGATGATGCCGGAAGATCAGCTGCGGCCTTTTTCGCCCCATGAGATCCGAAGCCTAGTGGCCTACCTGGGGACCAGTTCCCAGGTGCCGATGCTGGCGACCGTGGAAAACGCAGCGACTCTTTTCAACGGCAAAGATTTTGCTGGCTGGGAGGGCGATCCGAAGCTGTGGAAGGTAGATCAAGGTGAGATTGTCGGGACATCGGAGGGACTGGAGCACAATGATTTTCTCGTCAGCGATCTGGCGGTTGGCGATTTCCGACTGTCGATGGAGGTGCTGCTGGAGAAGAACGAAGGCAACAGTGGAGTCCAGCTAAGAAGCACCCGCACTGCGGAAGGGATGAAAGGCTATCAGGCCGACATCGGTAAAGGCTGGTGGGGGAAGCTGTACGAAGAAGAAGGCCGAGGTCTGCTCTGGGAGCAAAGCGGAGAGTCGCATGTGCGAGAGGGAGATTGGAATCAGTACGTGATCGAGGCGAAGGGGCATCGGATTCGAAGCTGGATCAACGGTCAGCCCTGCGTCGATCTGGAAGATCCCAAGGGGGCTCTCCGAGGCGTCTTTGGGCTCCAACTGCATTCCGGTGGGCCAACGGTGGTTCGCTTCCGAAATCTGAAACTAGAAGTGCTCGCTCCCTGATCAGGCCAGCCACGACGAAGCTGCCCTTTGCGGTGGCTCCAGCATGGGGATCCAAGGCTCATCGAGCCATTGGGTTGACATTCTAATAAACGTTAGAATGTTGATCTGGTTTTGCTGGGTTGTCGGCGATCCGAAGCGGGATGGTCCAACCCTTGTAGGGTGATGCGAGCGACCGTAGGGTGTGTTAGCCGGAACACACCGGAACCATGCGGCTTGTCGTACTCGCACTTCGACTCAGGCCGGACCGCCAGAGGCGGACCGGACGGTACTCGACTGTCAGATGTGGGACGAGGAGGAGCAGGAGTACGAGCAGGAGTACGAGCAGGAGCAGGAGATGGAGTGAGCGGCTGTCGGGTGTGGGAGCCGGTCGTAGGGGAGGGGCGGTACCGAACGAGTGGCACGAACGGCGGTGCCTGGTGATCTAATCGTGGTTTGCCTGGGCTTTGGAGACAGGAGCGGCCCTGTCCGGCGGTACCAGATACTTTGCTTGAACGGCCGGTGGTCGATTGCGATCGCGGCGTCGATGCTGCATCAGGTTTCTCTGGTAGGCGAACCAGAGATGGATGGCAAGAAAGATAGAAAAGGCGACGGCGACGATCGGAAGAATCCAGTTGAAGATGGGGTTCAGAAGACGATCGGCTGCCTGATCGAAGCTGCGACCGATCGTCCCTGGCTTGCTGACAAGATGCGGGTTGCCATCCTTGTCGAAGACGATCTCGTCACCGCCCAAAATTCTCTCCGATTCCGCCAGGATGATCCCAGTGCCGGCTGCGGTGAAGAGTGTGGTGCCAGGATTTTTCTCGACAAAACGCCCGAGAAACGAAAGCATGGCTTTGGTATCGGACCGCATCATTTGCAGGACGCCTTCTTGCTGCGCGACGGGCAGTTTCGCAATATCGTCGGCATGTCGGGCCACCAGAAGCAATTGCTCTGTGGAGAGCTTTTCGGCCAGAAAGATGCCGTCGTTTCCCAGAGAGCCA
>JBJSWM010000553.1:0-1154 GCA_046085865.1 Pirellulaceae bacterium | reverse complement strand
GAGATGGCCATTGCGGTCAGCCCCACCGAGACATTTCCAGCCGTCAGCGTTCTGCTGGAAGCGGGGGACGAGATGCCGTTCGTTGCGATTCGCGTCGCGCCATCCGATCAAGGTCAGCTCCCCCACCTCCTTCGTGCGCTTCTCTGCCCCCGCATTGCTCAGACGCTCCTCCAGTCGCTCCAGCAAAATCTCCACCGCCGGCATCTCGTCCCCCGCCTCCAGCAGAACGCTGACGGCTGGAAATGTCTCGGTGGGGCTGACCGCAATGGCCATCTCGCCGTTGGGGATGCTTAGCAACTCTTCGAAATTGACCCCCAACCGCTCCTGCATCCCGTCGAGGTTGGTGATCAGGGAGTTGTAGATCTCGCCAAGCATCGGCTTGAGCTGAGGATCATTCCCCAGCCGTCCCATGCTCGACTCGGACATCTTCGCCTTCATGTCGCGCGTGTCGTCGATGCGGACGTAGGCCAGCGTGTTGTCGGCGAACAGCCGGGGGGCCGTTGGCCGCTGGGCCCAGGCCACCGGACAGCCAGCCAGACAAACCCCCAGCATCCATAGACCTAGCGAAACCGTTCCTTTGTGACCCATCCGCATCGTCGATTCCCTCCGGTCCAAGCCATGGTGCAAACACCGCTCGGACGTTTCATTCGTACTTCCATTCGACACCGCGTCGATACAATTCCTATTCGCGAATTATCTGTTTTTCTTGGAAAAATGCAAAATCCAAAAATCCCAATGGTCCTTCCGTCCTAGAATGGGTTTGAACCAATAGGGGCAACCGTCCGATGGACCAAAGCAGGGTTGCGCCTTCCAATCGCTGACATCTTTCTGATGCTGTTATCCAAGATGAGATCCAACATGCGCCATTTCGCCATCGGGCTTTTTGCCATCGCCTTGCTGTCCGCTCATGCCACCGTCACTTTTGGGCAGTTTGACCAGGGGGGCGGATTTGGAGGCGGTACCGGTGGTTTCGGAGGCGGCACAGGCGGATTTGGTGGGGGAACTGGGGGTACCGGCGGTTTTGGTGGCGGAACCAGTGGTTTTGGAGGCAGCACCTCCGGGACGGGATTGGGTGGCAGCACTGGAGGAAGCGGGACTTTGGGGAGTGCCGGAGGCAGCGGCAATACGGCCGTTCGTAACTTCTTCGAGACGAC
>JBJSWM010000552.1:0-1053 GCA_046085865.1 Pirellulaceae bacterium | reverse complement strand
GGCTCGCCAGATGAAAGGCCCTGCAAGCGGAGCGAAATGGAGTCGGTAGAAGCAACGAAAAAACCCAAGGTTTCCCCTGGGTTTGACTCGATCTGTCGGCTTCTGGCCGATGCTGGCTTTTCCCTTCCAATGGGCGATACTGGTCGCGACGAATGCGGCAACCACTAATAAAAACCAGGAAATGAAGACTCCCGAAGAGCTTTCCGAAGCAGCACGTCAAAGACCGTCACACCAGGACGACTTGCGTCATCAGATGACCCTCTTTCTTGCTTCCCCATCGACCCAAAACTTCCTCCGATGGCTCGCTCATCAGCCACCCACCTCCCAGCACCACGCGCTGCTTCAACTCTTGCGCAACCTCACTCAACAACTCAGCCACATCCAGCCCCCCTGACCACCGGCAAACGATTCTTCCACCACCAACCTCGCTCGGATTTTCCCAGGCATCCCTCCGGGGCAAAGCAGGGGGGATTGAACCACTTAGGAACCTATGGATGCGTTGAACTTATATCCTCCAGGTCAATCGGGACGTAACCACAATTCCTTCAAGGCAAAGCAAGCCGACAGAATTCGTCTTCCCATCAAGGTGAAAACCCAAGAATGCTATAACAGCCTGCCGCGAAGCTGTTTGACGATCGATTCGATTTGCAATGCGAGCGTAGTATATCCGTGCGTTGTTGCTAACCGAAGTGCCTCTTCAGCTAGCACCAGTCCCTCTGACGGCTGATCCATTTGCAATCCAAGCAGGACCCCTTGACTGGCAAGACTCCTTGCCAAGCCGTCTGGGTTATTGAGCCGTCGGCAGATCGCCTCCTTCTCCCTATGCAACGCCATAGCACCCGCAAGGTCACCCTGTAGCTGAAGAATCAACCCCTGGTTACCAAGACTCGCTTGCAAGCCGTCGGGATTATTGAGCCGTCGGCAGATCGCCTCCTGCTCCTTATGCAACGCCATGGCACCCGCCAGATCACCCTGGGCCTCAAGGATCAACGCCTGGTTACCTAGCGTTCGCTGCAAGCCGTCGGGATTATTGAGCCGTCGGCAGATCGCCTC
>JBJSWM010000551.1:0-1333 GCA_046085865.1 Pirellulaceae bacterium | reverse complement strand
AAGTTGCATGAAGGCGATCCCGAGAATCGAGAACTTTGGGATCGATTCCTGCCGCCATGCCTCGAGGAGATTCACAAGGTCTACCGACGGCTTGGAGTTCAGTTCGATATGGAATTGGGAGAAAGCTATTACCATCCCCATCTGGAAGGAGTAGTAGAAAAGCTGTTGGAGGAGGGGAAGGCCACGGTAAGTGACGGAGCCGTCTGCGTCTTTCTAAAAGATTTCGCCGCTCCCATGATCATTCGAAAGCAGGATGGGGCATTTCTCTACGCAACGACCGACCTGGCGACGGCGGATTACCGATTAAAACAGTTTCAGCCTGACGAGGTGCTTTATGTCGTCGATCACCGGCAACGAGATCACTTCAAAATGCTGTTCCAAGTCATTCGCGAAATCTACGGTGACAAATGCCAATGGCGGCATTTGTCGTTCGGCACAGTGCAAGGTCCGGATGGGAAGCCGATCAAGACGCGGTCAGGTTCCGTGATTGGTTTGGAGTGGCTTTTGGATGAAGCGGTGGGGCAAGCGCGAAAGGTTCTGGAGGATCCAGAACGTCTTGAAAAAATGGAGGCTCCGCTGGACCGGCAGGAAATGGACCAGATCGCGCAAGTAGTTGGATTGGGTGCGGTCAAATATGCGGATTTGATGCACAATCGTGAAAGCGATTACAAATTTGACATCGAGAAGATGATCCAGTTTGAAGGCAATACCGCCACGGCTTTGCAGTACAGCTACGCGCGAATTCAGAGCATTCTCGAAAAATCAGGGATATCACCAAGGAGTTCCATCCGGGATTTCTCAATCGTGCTGGGGGCCCCGATCGAGCGGGAGTTGGGGCTGCATCTTCTTCGATTTCATGACATTTTAGAGTTGTCGATGGAAGAGTATTTTCCGAATCTGATCGCCAGCTATTTGTTTGATCTCTCGAAGCTGTTCGCATCCTTTTACGACCGCTGCTCTGTATTGAAGGAAGAGAACGAAGAGCTTCGCAAGTCGAGACTGCATTTGGTGGAATGCGTTGGTATGGTATTGAAGCAGGGGCTTGCACTAATGGGCATTGATGTAGTGCAGCAGATGTAATTTTACCTTCGGAAATCGCCTACCGATGCGTCGTCGTGTTGACAGAATGTCAAATGAAGGCGAGACTTAAACAGATCGAGAGCGACTTAGGGTGATCATCACTGCGTCGTTTTCAGCACGCCAATCGTTGATGTGGTGTGGCTTTAGGAAATTCATTTTTTAGAAGGAGCAATCCATTGGCCAGGACTGCAAAGGGTTCGGAGTCGGTGAATAAGTCGCAGATCATTCGTGAAGCGAAAGCTGCGAATCCGAA
>JBJSWM010000550.1:0-3197 GCA_046085865.1 Pirellulaceae bacterium | reverse complement strand
CCATGAGTTCCGGGCCGATCGTCCGCCACTGAACATCCAGTTCGCGGTACTTGGCGTCTAACGCATGATCGCGGCGAAACTCCACTTGAGCGGCGTTGGCCGACACCTTATTGGCTAGGTCTTCTGCGACATGACGCATTTGCCCGTAGACCGGTTTCGGAGGACGCGCTTTGGGAAAGGGGACGTTGTTAACATCCCCGCTGGTGCCATTGGCGAGCATGGCCACCATCGGTGGGTCCTGATTGGGGCGAGACAAAAGGTTTTGAAGCTGTTGGCAGTAGATGCCGAAGTAATCGGCCGAGATATGTCCAGGGCCGACGTCGCCGACATAATGAAGGGAATAGGCGGAGTAGACTCCGATGATGCGACCATCGGTGGCCTTGGCGATCACGAACGCAAGTTCGGGGTCGGTGGGGCCTGCTGGTTCCACCAGATCAGGGCTTTCCACCGGTGGGTTCATCCGCACCTTGTCGATGGCACCGAAGGGATTGGGAGTCATCTTCCCTTCTTTGAGGAACCAGCGGCGGTTGAATAGATGCTCTGGCGCCTCGATGCTGCCAAAGCCGACTTCCGCCGGCTCCAGATTGGCAATCGCTCGGCCGACGGCATCGACGATGCGACGCACCACAAACTTCTGGTAGTCATCCAGTTGCACGTCGCTTTGGTAGACCTGCGGGTACATCGCGTTGCCGATCGCGCTGGTAGCCGAATGGGTGTGGGTCGCCGAGATCAGGACATGCGAAGCGGGGATGGCGTGGCGCTTGGCGATTTCATCGCGAGCCGCCAGGCTTAGAGAGCGATGGATTCCCAGAAGGTCGCATACAACCAGAGCGATCCTCGATTCGCCTTGCTCCAAAACAATGCAACGCACCCAAAGCTCGTCATGGATCTGTCGCGAGGCGATGGGCAGGAACCCACCGATAATTTCACCACCTAGATCGGGTGTGATGTTGCTGGTGGCAGCCCCCGCTCGCATCCCCGCATCCTCGGTCGACAGGCATACCGAACCCCCCTGCCACCACGCCAGCACCATCAGGCACAGAGGGAGGAAACGGAGGTGGGAACGATGGGAGTGAGAAGAGCGATTGGGCATCGCAGCGGCTCCTGATGGCCATGAGGGAATGGTGGGTAGATCACTGAGGTGGTGGTTCGGTTTGAGAGCTCTCCTCAGGGGCATCCGACGGCTCGAATCCCAAATTCGTGATGTCGCTGATGCGAGATGCCAGGACACCATATTGCTGGAAGAGATAGAAAAGAATCCATGGCAGGGCCATGCCGAGGATCACCGGATACTTCCATCCCATCGACGCAACCATGATCGAAAGCAAATAGAAGGCAGCTAGCCCTAGCGCGGTCATCATGTAGCAAGCGCCCCATGCTTCACCACGGGACTGAATCGACTGGTAGACATCCTTCGAGTAAGGCCGAAAGACGCTCTGCAAGTCCAGCATCGACAGCAGCAAGGGAGGGAAAAGCAGCCAGACGGAGATCAGGTAAGCGCCAAGCATCATCACCGTGCCGCCCCCGAGATACTGCACCAGCAGCGATAGCAGACCTCCTGGCAGAGCGGCCAGAAGAAAAGCGACCACCACGCAGGCGATCTCCCCGAACCACTCGACGGGATTGAACATCGGCCATTCCTGGACCCGCTTCAGTCGATTCGCCGAGGACTCGAGGACAGCCAGCCCATTGGTCAGGAGAGCCGACATCAGGGGAATGCCAATTCCTGCACCGATCAGTATTCCTAGCAGGCTCCCCAGGCCGCGAGTCGCTTCGGATTGCTGAGCGAACCACCAGACTGACAGAAACAAGCCAGCGGAGAACACCCCCGAAGCGATGGCGATCAGGATTAGACCTAGATCGAAAAGGAAAGAGAAGGACCGCATCAACCAACCGCGCGTGTCGAAGTCGTAGATCGTTTCCCCGCCATCTTCGGGTGTCTCGTCCAGTTCTTGCTTGGCGCGATCGAGCATGTCCTGAGTCGACTTGGTACCGGTCACTGCCGGGCGTGCCGTAGGCGTCTCGTTCTTGAAACGCACCTCCATCGGATCGGCTGCAGCGGCCGGCTTGGCTGGTTTCGAAGCCCGCTTGACGGGAGGTGGTGGGGCCTCGAACTGGCTGTGGCAGTCGGGGCACTGAATCATTCTTCCTGCCTGCTGGGGTTCCGCGTACAGTAGCGTTCCACAAAGCTTGCACTGAACTCGATACTCTCGAGAGACTTCCCTCTGGGGAGTAGGTTCCGGTACCGCTTTTTTCGTCATTGGTCTCGGAGGAGGCGATGCGGCCGACTGCAGCAATTGCTCTGCCGATTCCCTCGACTTTCCAGTCGGCTCCTCAGGAGCCAGCCGCAAGTCGTCATCGGAGGCATCCGAGCTGCTGTTCGAAGGCGGAGCCGAGGGTGGCTTGATGGCTCCGCTTCGCGATGCGTTCCCCTGTGGCCTTGCACCCGATGCGGGCTGTCCTGACTTGTTGGCGCCACTGGGCTGCTTGCCTGCCGGAGATTGTCCAGTGGTCGGAGCGTTGGTGGGAGGGGGAGGCGTTGCAGACCCCTTGCCAGTGCTTGGCTGCTCCGTGCGATCGCTCTTCTGCCATCGGTACCGCTTCGCTTCGGTAGCCTTCGGTGGTTCCATCCCAATCTGGACGGCTGGCTGATCCAGCTGGATCCACTCTTCCTCGCGATCCAGCGTGGCGATGCGAGGTGTCTTGATGGTCGCTTCACACGTCGGGCAGGTAACCGAAACCCCTGCCTGTGTCGTCGGCACGGAGAGTTTGCCCGAGCACTTTGGACAGTGGAACTGAATGACTTCCGACGGAAGTTCCGGCATCGTGATGGCTCTCGATAAATTCAAGGAGGGCAAAACGGGAATCGATCTCACTGCCAGTGATCGCAATGCGGTTTGGAAGTCTGCGCTCTCCATGCGCGATCCCAGAGTCTGCAACATCGGCCCTAGGGAGGCCCAAAGATAGATCCACACGACAATTCCGTCGATTGGTGTGTCAACTGCTATCTACTGCTGCACAATCCACTGCCATACAACGGTGTCGTGGTGGAAATGTAGCCGAATTCTAGCGGTGGATCGCGCGTTGTCCGATGACCTCCCACAGTCGATTCCAACCTAATGAACTGAAGTGATCTCTAACCACAGAATCCCAGATGGCCCCAACATGAATCGGTGGTTCGAATTTCCGGTCGCCAG
>JBJSWM010000549.1:0-917 GCA_046085865.1 Pirellulaceae bacterium | reverse complement strand
GCTACCGTTCCATCGCCCGGCGCTGGTTTGCCTGGTTGTTGGATGTTTCTTAGCGGCAGAGTCGCTTTTCCCCATGCGATCAGGCCAACGATCGGTCTACCATGCGATTCCACCCGCTTTTGACTCAACGTTCCATTGCCTGCATTCCGAGTCCCATACCGATTCCCCCCGGAGTCGGAAGAAGGCCAGCAGAACTCTTACGAGTTTCGCGAGTTGGGCTGGAACCGCGACTCTGACGGGGTGTCGGGAACTTTTCACCGTGGGCTGGAATCGAAAGTCTCATGCTGTCCTGGCTGGCTTGGCGGGTTCCTCACGGTGGGTGAAGCTTTCAAGGGAGTCGCTGGGAGAGAGGTCGACCTGGGCAATTTAGCGAAAATGAAGCGAAGGCAACCGATTGCAAACGTTTTCCTTGGCCACGGGGGCAGGGCATCGACGTTGCAATGGGGTGGTGCGGAATTACAATCGCGAGATTGGTGTAGTCCGCGTTTTCCATCTTCTCTAAATTCTCGGTCGATCGCCTTTTGGCACTTTTTTTAAGACCAGGGGGCAGGCGCGGTCTGTCGGGCTTGGGGCTTTTCGCCTTTCCAGGCTAGGTAGAAAAAGCGCATCGGTTTCAGATTCATTCCTGTTTCTGTTCGGGTAAAACCACGATGGCGACACGTCGCAAAGCGAGCAGGTCCAAGGCGTTGCAACAGGCAAATTCCCGGCGCATGCTGCTGGAGAACCTGGAAGGGCGTCAGTTGATGGCGGTCGGCCCCCAGTTGGTCGGCGTCCAACCCAACGAAGGGGAGCTGCTGGAAAACGGAGCGGTACTTCATGTGTCGCCGCGGGAACTGGTCTTCCGATTCGATGATGCTTCGGCCATCGATGGAAAGACGCTTTCGGGAATCCAGATCAGTCGTGCCGGTACGGACGGG
>JBJSWM010000548.1:0-2652 GCA_046085865.1 Pirellulaceae bacterium | reverse complement strand
CGTGAATGTCACTGACGATGGCCCGCTTCACCCTATCAACCTCTCCCCCTTGTTCACGCCCGAAGCGGTTCTCGCCCTGCAGTTTACTGGGTCCAACTCCGTTGTCGGCCCCATTTTCTGCTGCCATGCACTCCTGCAAATGAGGCAATCATTGGCGAGGATCCTTCCGACCTTAGCGGCCACTTCGGAGACGATCACCCAACATATTGTCTAATTCGTTGATCGCATAAATCTTGCGAATCGTCGTCTCCAGATCGTACGGCACCCTCCGAAAGGTAACCGACATCTCCTTGCTGTCCAGGATCACGTAGCAAGCCCGCGAGTCTTCGTCCCGAGGCTGCCCAACACTCCCGACATTGACCATGACCCTTTCACGACCCAGTCGGAAACTGGAGTCATCAAAATCATCGGGGGGGATGAAAAGAGGGTCGGTCACAAAGACACCTGGCATGTGCGTGTGTCCTTGGAAGGCGTACTGAGGCACCCTCTGAAAAATCTCATGCATCCGAGACGCCACCAGCGATGTCTCCGGGAAGACGTACTCATTGGTGGGATCCCGCGCCGAACCGTGGACGTAAAGGAATTGATCGACCTGCTTGAATTTCGGAAGTCCATTCAAAAAGTCCCAGCGTCGATCGGCCACACCGGCGCGACCCTTTCCGAAATCATCGAGACAATCTCGCGTCCAGTAGATGGCTCGCAAAGCCACTGGATTGAATCCCTCGGGATCCCAGATCGCGGCTTGATCGTGATTCCCAAGGATCGCAAACTTGCAACGCCGCATGACGATGTCCAAGCATTCGCAGGGATTCGGGCCGTAACCCACGATATCGCCCAAGCAAACAATTTCATCGACTTCTTGCGAGGCAATATCGTTAAGGACAGCCGATAAGGCCTCCAAATTGGCATGGATATCGCTGATCAGGGCCTGGCGCACTGTGTCCAAAACTCCCACTGAAAACTCAAAGGCTTCGCAATGTCCAACCTGCGGACCTCTGACCAGAACGGTCCATCGCAACAATCTTCAACTCTTCAACGTACTAAGTCCTATCCATTTTCCCAAGTGACCTACACGATGGCATCGATTAGAAGTCGGGAAAACGACAACGAAAATGCAAGAGAATCGCTAAAACCCAACCGCTTCTCACCCTTTGCCCAACCCGTTTTTCCTGTTCGCGCTCGGATTCGGTCGGTTGAAAACGTCTTCTTTCCTACAAATTCCGTAACCCTTATTCTAGGAAAGGTGCGGGCCGATAGGCTCCGTTTCTACCCAAAAATCGCTGCGAACACGAAATAAACCTTCCCGTGAAACGTTTTCAGCCTCCGCTCTGCCTGCTGATCGACACCGCTTCGCGCCAAGGAATTGTGGCGATCGGGCCCAGTTCCCCTGGCGCGAAAACGCTGCCACCGAATCTTCTCACCCCGACAGTGCCGGTGTCGCCGATTCCAGGCCGCTTCGGATTCGCTCAGGTGCAACAGGCTCTGGAACGCCTTCCAATCGACTCCGTCGCGTGGGAAATCATCCCCAGCGAGCCGGGGGTCAACCGCATGCTGGTGCCGGCAATTCAACAACTGCTGTCGAGATTTTCGATCCCGATCGATCAACTCCGCCCCCTTGCTGTGATCGAGGGACCAGGATCTTTAACTGGAATCCGAGTCGGGATCGCGACCGCCAAGACGTTGGCGTACGCTGCGTCGCTCTCGTTGCTGCCAGTCGACGCGCTGGAGGCACTGGCGATGGAAGGATGGCTGACCGTCGGACAGCAATCCCCGATCGAGGTTGGTGTCCTGATGGATGCCTATCGAGGCGAATTCTTCTGGGGCCGCTGGCGCTGGGACCAAGAAGGCTGGAGGACGATCGAACCGAGTCGGCTGCTTCGAGCGACGGAGGAGACGCCGGTTTGCCAACCCGGCATGCAGTCGATCCTGTGTGGTCCGGGTATTCCTGTCCTGGATCGGAGGAACAATTTGGTTGCCTGGCGCGATGCCGGCTGGCAGACGCTGGCCGACCCGATCCCTGTCGAGACATCGGCTAGGGCACGTATCCTTTTGGCTTACCTTCTCCACGATACCATTCCCACGACCGACCCAATCTCGCTGCTCCCCAAATACCTTCGGGGAAGCGCCGCTGAAGAAAAAGCGGCTTCCCCCGCTGCGGCCAAGCCACCAGGATCGATCGATGAGTGATCGCCCAAGCCAATTCGATTGGGTGGTGGTTGGCGGGGGTTCTGCAGGCTGCACGGTCGCAAGGGAACTGTTGCTGAGGGAACCAGCGGAACGAAAAATCCTGCTGATCGAAGCGGGTGGAGATGCGATAGACCGACGTATCGCCGTGCCGGCTTGTTCCATCGAGTTGATTGGTTCGTCCCTGGACTGGATGGACCGCACCGAAGCCTCCCCACAACTTGCTGGACGTCGTCTCTGGTGGCCCCGAGGCAAGGGGCTGGGTGGATCGTCCAGTATCAACACGATGATTCATGTGGTCGGTTCTTCGAAAGACTGGGATGAATGGCCCAAGGAATCCAAGGCTCGTTGGAATGAATCGAGCTGCCGTAGCATTTGGGAATCGTTGGTCGCATCCTATTACTCCGAGGGAAATTCCCTGGCCGAACGCATCCGCTCTGCCTCCCCGCCGCACCGCTTCGATATCTC
>JBJSWM010000547.1:0-6754 GCA_046085865.1 Pirellulaceae bacterium | reverse complement strand
TATCCTAAACCAGAAAAACTCCCCAGTCAAACATCTCAGAGCTAGCAATCGGGGAAAATTTTCCGCTTAGGCAACCCAATTCGTTCCATCTGTATTAGATGATCCGATTGTTACCAATTCTACCGATTCCAAAAAGGAGGGGAGTCCGCCAAAAGATCACTCTTCGCGGAAAATTCACCCCAGACCACTCAAAGTGACACCCGCTTTGGTTCTTCTTGGATTTGATTTTTGGCCATCTCTGGGCCAGCGACGGGACGATCCCGGAGCCGAGGGGTTTGTACTTGTGGAAAATAGAGCCAAGCGGTCATGATGAGCGGTTGCTGGCCTCTCCAGCGCCCCACCGGCATCTCATCTCCGATGGGCCAGGGAAGTCCGATGACTTTTGGTCATCGAATCGGTTGCCGAGCTTATTGGGTAGTACTGCTGACGGAAGCGATCTGCCGCATGGCGACCGTTGGTGTGGCGAACGACACAGTCTTTGGATCTCCTCCTTTTTGATACCGAATGGAAAACGCTCGGGCTTGGAAAACGAACCTTTGCCAGAGGGCGTTAGGATTTTTCGAACATGAAACTATGGTTAGAGCGGATCGTATTGGGGGTGTTCTTCCCACTGTTGCTTCTTGCCGGAGGCTTCGCAACCTACATTGCTTTGGGGAAGGCAGAGCCAAAGCAGATGGTCGCGACCGGCAACGATGCTGCCTCCAGGATGCTCACATTTCCGATCGTCCAAATCGCGTCGTCTCTTCCTTTCGACCAGCAGCGTTCGCTGGACCTGGACCTCAATGGACTGGTGGTCCCATTTCGGCAGATTACGGTGGCCGCCGAGGTCGCCGGGCGGATCGCCATGAAGGCTGAGAACTGTCGGGCGGGGCGATATGTCGAAGAGGGAGAGCTCCTCTACCAATTGGAACCTCGCGATTTCCAGTTGGACATGGAGCGGTTGACCAAGCTAAGGGATCAGGAATACGCGACGTTGCGGGAGTGGGAGCAAGAGAAGGCGAACGTCCAAAAGTCGCAGCAACTGGCCTTGGAGGAATTGGCCATTCAGGAACGTGAAATCGCTCGGCTCGAAAAACTACCAGCTGGCTTCGCCTCCGAAACCGAATTGGATCAGGCTCGTCGAGTCCGCATCGCCAGCGCCAATCAGGTTCAGTCCTTCACCAATCAGTTAGCGCTACTAGACAGCCGACGACAGCGCCTGGATCTGGCACAGCAACTGGTCGCCACCCAGCTAGAGCAAGCGAAGCTGAATCTAGAGAGAACGGAAATCCGTGCCCCGGTGGCAGGATTGATTGTGCGCGAGATGGCAGAGAATGATTCCTATGTTCAAAAGGGAGCGACGCTCTGCGAAGTCGAAGACACTTCCAAGGCGGAGGTCAAATGCAATATGCGGATGGACCAGCTCATGCTGGTGCTTGATCAGAAATCGGAGAAGGAGCAGGCGGACAAGGATCCCAACGAGCGATATCTGCTTCCCCCGACCCCCGTTTCGATCATCTATCGCGTCGCGGGGCGCGAAAACGATACCTTCCAGTGGCAGGGACGTCTGAGCCGTTACGAAGGGGTGGGTATCGACCCTCAGACGCGCACGGTACCGGTTCGCATCACGGTCGATCGCCCAGGTGATTTCCGCCGAGGCCAGGTGGAAGAGACCGAAAGCACCGCCACACCTCCGGCATTGGTCCGCGGTATGTTCGTCGATGTCATCCTGCATCTGGTGCCCCAGCGGAACTTTGTGCTGATTCCCAAACTTGGGCTGCGTCCCGGCAATCAGTTATGGAAGGCCCAGCGCAGCGATGGCTGGAAAGCTCTCGTCGATCCCTCTGCCAGTCCGGCGGAGCTTCCCCCCAACGCCGAGACGCGCGACCCCATGGACCGCTGGGAAGTGGGCAATCTTGCATCGGTGGAGCATATCGAAGCGGTGCGTACCATCCAGATCCCCAACCCCTCAGGGATCGGCCAATCCGATTTTTGGATCGTCGAATCGCAGGAAGGATTACGAGGGGGTGAGCTGATTGTCACATCGCCGCTTGCCACCGTACGTGGCGATGGAACCGATTGGGTGCGTTGGCAGAAAGATCCAGCCTCGTCGCCCGGCGCGTCGAATGAACGAGAAGCCTCGGAAGTACCGGGCAACCCCCAAGCCTCCCGCAGGACGCAAGGAGATCAGTGATGCGAGACTTGCTGAAGTGGGCCATCAAAAATGGTCCCGGTGTCAATGTGATGGTATTGGGGACGCTGCTGGCTGGTATTGGCGCTTTCCTGCTGATGCGTCGCGAGATCTTTCCTGAATTTCAATTGGAAGTGATCCTCGTCTCCGTCCCCTATCCAGGCGCAAGCCCAGAGGAGGTCGAGAAGGGGATCTGTCAGCAGATTGAAGAGGAAGTCCGTTCGCTTGCCGGCATCAAAAAACTGGTCAGCATCGCCAGGGAAGGCGGTGGCTTTACCCTCATCGAGCTCACCAGTAGCGTGCGCGATCCACAGAAGGTGCTCAGCGAAGTTCGTTCGGCCGTCGATCGCAAGAGCCCCTTCTTCCCGCGACGCGCCGAGAAGGCGACAGTGGAGCAGATTACGTTCCGGACCCCTGCGATTCGGCTGGCGGTGATCGGCCCCGACGATTCGTCGCCAGAAGCCGAGTACCGACTGCGGCAGGTGGCCGAAGAGGTCCGGGACCGTGTTCTCGACCTCAAGGAGGTTTCGCAGGCACAGATGCTAGGGGCCAAGCCTTTTCAGATCGATGTGGAAGTCGCTGAGGAAACGCTTCGAAAGTACGGTCTTTCGCTCAATCAGATCTCGCAGATCCTCCGACGGCAAAGCATTGAAACCCCCGGCGGCCAGTTACGCACCGAGGGGCAGGAAATCCTGCTAAGAGGCAAGAACAAACGAGAAACTCGGGAGGAAATCGAACGACTGCCTGTCATTTCGCAGGATAACGGCGTCGTCCTGACGGTTTCGGACATCGCAGAAGTCAAAGATGAATTCGACGACGTCACTGCGATCAACGAAGTGAATGGTCAGCCAGCTATGGTGATCAGCATCGACCGCACCGCCGATGAGGACATCATCAAGATCTCCGACTCCGTGCGGCAGTTTGTTGCCCAGCATCCGATTCCGGCAGGCTACACGCTGCGCGTCTGGGGTGACGAGAGCATCGATGTGCGCGACCGCATGAGCATGCTCGCGGAAAACGGGACCCAAGGGGCTATCATCGTCTTTGTGATGCTGGCCCTATTTCTCGATCTTCGACTGGCCTTCTGGGTGTCGATGGGGATTCCAATCAGCGTCATGGGCGCTGGGGTGGTCCTGCTGATGACCGGTCAGACCCTGAATATGCTCAGCATGTTCGCCTTCTTGATGGCCGTCGGAATCGTCGTCGACGACGCGATCGTGATCGGCGAGAATATTTACACGCATCGACTGATGGGCAAGTCGTTCCGCCAAGCGGCGATCGATGGCGCATCCGAAGTCCTCCCTTCGGTTTTCTCTAGCGTCGCTACCACCGTCGTCGCCTTCATGCCGCTGTTCTACGTCAGTGGCGTGATGGGCAAGTTCATCGCCGTCATGCCGGTAGCCATTATCGCAATGCTGTTGATTTCACTGACCGAAGCGACCTTCGCGCTCCCCGGGCACTTGTCCCATGCACCCAAAAGCAAACCAGAGAATCTGATTGAACTATTGCTGTATGCCTTAGGGAAGCCGTTTCGTCCCATCGTGTGGCTCTTCGACCTGCTCCGGAAGTACTGCACTGGCCTTCTCGACTGGGTGGCCGAGTCGCTTTACAAGCCGAGTCTCGACTTGACGCTCCGTTTTCCACTGATTCCTATCTCCGCAGCGATCACTCTGTTTGTGCTTGCCATCAGCTTAGTCCGTTCGGGCACCGTTCCGTTCAATGCGTTTCCCAAGCTGGATGGCAAGACGATTCTCTGCCAGGTCAGCTATCCCGATGGCACGCCGCCCGAGATTGCGGATGAAGCGACCCGTCGCGTGGAGCAAGCGATCCGCGATGTCGGTGAGTCGATCTACCAGAAGGATCTGGCCAGCAATGGAAAAGAAGACAAGACCCCGCGCGATCCACTCCATCCGCGAGGCCCGGTGAAACTGACCTTTCGCCAAGTAGGACAGTCAACCGGTGCAGGTGCCATGGGGTCCACGCAGAACACCAACGGCAGCCATGTGGGGCAAGTGCAGGTGGAACTGGTGGATGCCGCCGAGCGGTCGGTGACCAGCGAGGAGATCATTGCGATGTGGCGCCAGGCCGCCGGTGAATTCCCTGGTGCCGAACGCGTTGTGTTCGATTCAGCCAATATGGGCCCTGGTGGAGCCCCCTTGGAATTCAAAGTGCTTGCCCCTAGCGAGCAGCAGGCGCAGCTGGAGACGGTGGTGGAGCGATGCAAGCAGGAACTGGCGACGTACGCCGGCGTCTTCGATATCCGCGACGATTCCAGCCCAGGGAAGGTCGAATTCCAGATCCGAATCAAGGAAAACGCTTCTTCGCTAGGTGTCACCGATGAAGAACTTTCTGAGACGATTCGAGCCGCTTACTATGGCGCGGAAGTGATGCGTCTGCAGCGAGGCCGCAATGAAGTGAAATTGATGGTCCGCTATCCGAAGGACGAGCGGCGGTCGTTGGCCAACTTTGAAGATATCCGTATCCGCGGTAGCGATGGCGGCGAACGTCCTATCTCCGAGCTGGCTGAGATCCAGGTGACTCGCGGCTATTCCGAGATCAATCGCCTCGATCAGTACCGAGCGATCACAGTCACCGCGAACCTGGATGAGAACGTCGCCAACTCCCAGCAGATCATCTCGCGCTTGCAGAAAGAATTCATGCCCAAGGTGGAAGGGGAGTTTCGGGGAGTGCAGTTCCGCTGGGAAGGTCAGGCACAGAATACCCAGGAATCGATCTCCAGTCTGGGAATTGGTTTCGCCGTAGCCTTACTGGTCATGTACGTCTTGCTGGTGCTGGAATTCCATTCGTACTTCCAGCCCTTCCTGATTCTGGTGATCATCCCGTTCGGGATCATCGGCGCCGTCTTCGGACACGCGCTGATGGGCCTGCCGCTGACCCTTTTCAGCATGTTCGGCTTGGTCTCGCTGACTGGGGTCGTCGTCAATGATTCGATCGTGCTGCTGGACTTCATCAATCAAAAGATGAAGGAAGATCTGCCGATCAAGGAGGTGCTGCGAGAGGCAGGAGTGAGGCGTTTGCGTCCGGTGTTCCTCACCAGTATCACCACCATCGCTGGCCTGTTGCCCATGCTGCTGGAAAAGTCGTTGCAGGCTCAGGCGCTCATCCCGATGGCTACCAGTCTGGCGTTCGGTTTGATGATGACCACCCTGCTGGTCCTCTATCAAATGCCGAACCTCTACTGGTTCTATGTCGTCCTATCGGGCTGGTTTGGGTTTGATGTCGACAAGCAGCGTCAGCAGGAGCATCGCGATGAGGAGGGGGAAGCTACCCAGTCCGAATCCGTGCCTCAGCCAAGCCTCGCATGACCAACTTGCGACAGGGATGCGAGCTCACGGATCACTGATCGGAGGCAGTTCCAGCGTCTCTTCGATCCGTCGGATCCTCGAGTCCAGCGCGGCGACTGATGCGTGAAGCTTCTGGATCAACTCCAGCAACTTCGGCTCCTTCGGAATTTGAGAAGCGTTGTCGGTCGCAGGCGTTTGGCTAGAGTCGCTCTGGTTTGCTTCATTGGTCAGCGACTGGCCTTCGGCGACCGAAAGCCGAAGCGCTGCCAGTTCTTCATCGAGATAGAGCTGATGGGAAACGATCTGACCGCGTCCTGGGGGTGTCAGGTAGACCACCAAGCCGCGTTGGTGCAGCGTGGCGACGTGGTCCTGAAGTTCTTTCAGGTCCGGAATCGGCTCCAGTCGACTGGCTCGCGATCTCAAATCCCCTAAAGTCTGTTCGCCACGAAGCAGTAGTTCGGTCATGATCGCGGCATCGACCCGCTGTACCCCCAGCCATTGGTGGCCATTGTGTCGGATCTTGGCCACTCTTCCATGCCCGTGGATCGTCGAAACGGCTCCCATCTGTTGCAACTGCTCCACCGTCTCTTCGATCTGGTCCTGCGTGTAGTGGCTGACAGGCGACCGATTGTTTTTCTGGTTGCATCCTGCAAGAAGAGCCAACATGGTCATCGGGTAGGTGTCCGGCGTTGTCTTGGCTTTCTCCATCAGGGTGCCGAGGACTCTTCGTTGCCTAGGCGTCAGCGACTTCCAGCCAGGCGACTCATTGGAGCTTGGCTCATTCATTGCTAGAATCCCTTCCCGTCGCAGTTGACTGGTCTTGATTGCATCCGGCCACGGTCAAACGTTGCTGCATTGTAACGATTCCTCCCGGCTCACCAATCGTCACGCGGCCGATCGTATCTTTCACCGCCCACGGCTTGCAGGTCTTTTCATGCGATGGATCACCTTCTCTCAAGTTCAGTTCTCCTGGCGATCCGATCCGCTGTTGAAGGAGGTGGATTGGGCGATCGACTCGGGAGAGAAGGTAGGACTCCTGGGGCGCAACGGCATGGGCAAGTCGACTTTTTTGAAGTTGATTGCCGGGGAGATCCAGCCGGAATCCGGGCAGATTCGAATGGCTCCTGGAATGAAGATGGCTCGCCTGATCCAGGAGGTTCCGCAAGGTGTCGCCGGCACGATCGAAGCCTACCTGAGGCGATCGTGGCAAGGCCGGCCGGAGGGCCGTGAGGAAGAGGGGCATGCATGGCGTGAGGATGCTGCGGTGCAGCGAGTCGTC
>JBJSWM010000546.1:0-3119 GCA_046085865.1 Pirellulaceae bacterium | reverse complement strand
CCCCTTGGCCTGCCGACGACTCAAAGCGGTTCGTCTGATTGAAGAACTGGGTCTTCGGACGCAGAGAATCGAGCAGATGATTGGGTTGCTGGAGCGGTTCAGTCGGCGGATCGATGAGATTCGGGACGATTTGAGCAAGCTGTCCAGTGAGCAGGTGGCGCCCTCGCAGATTGCGGAGCTGAAGCGGGAGTACCGCCAGATCCTGATCGCTTGCCAGGAAACGCCAACCTCACTTCGCCAGCGGGTGCAGATGGTCAAGCGGGTGTATACCCAGTACCAGCAGGCCAAGAAGCAACTGAGCGAAGGGAATCTTCGATTGGTGGTTTCGATCGCGAAAAAGTACCGCAATCGAGGGCTGAGCTTCCTGGATTTGATCCAGGAGGGGAATGCTGGTTTGATGCGAGCGGTGGACAAGTTCGAGTATCGCCGAGGCTTCAAGTTCTGCACGTATGCTACGTGGTGGATTCGCCAAGCGATCACTCGGGCGGTAGCGGATCAGAGTCGGACGATTCGGATTCCGGTGCACATGGTGGAGACCATGTCGCGAGTCCGCAATGTTTCGAGGCAGTTGCTGCAGGAGCTGGGGCGTGAGCCGACGTTGGAAGAGACGGCAAGGCGAGCTCAGACGACCATCGAAGAAGCGCGACGGGTGTTGGCGATGAGCCGTTATCCGATTTCGCTGGATCGTCCGGTCGGCAACAGCGAAGACAGCCAGTTCGGCGACTTGCTTCCAGACGGGACGGCGGAGAGCCCAGCGATTGGTGCGGGGCAGGAGATGTTGCGGGACCGCATCAACCGCGTCCTTAAGACGCTCAGCTACCGCGAGCGGGAGATTATCAAGTTGCGTTATGGACTTGGGGATGGCTACAGCTACACGCTGGAAGAGGTAGGGCATATCTTCAAGGTGACGCGTGAGCGAATTCGGCAGATCGAAGCGAAGGCGGTTCGCAAGTTGCAGCAGCCCAGCCGAAGCCAGGATTTGGTTGGATTCCTCGACTGATCCGATCTTCAACGACCTAAGCCGCAAGGAACTAACGGCTTCCTGGTTATCCAGGAAGCCGTTTTTATTTCGCTTGTGCGAGCCGTTGCTGTTTGGACTCTTCCCGTACCAACCATCTCCCCGTAGCTACCCATCGCCAGAGGGTGGATGCGTTAGGATCGACGTCCAAAGAAGACATCCACTGCTTGGCTGTGTTGGCTACCTGGCGTTGGCGTATGTCCTCTGAAAAAATTCCCCGTACCCATCCAACGACAAAGGGTGGACAACCATTGCTATGCTTCAGATAGGAATTCCATCGCGTGGTGGCGGTGGCTAGAGGCATAAGGGGGAAAGGGAAGGGGACAGGATGAGTGGTAGGCTGCATCCGCTGGAAGAAGGATGGAAGATTCACCAGCAAGGGAGGGTGGTGGAGGCAGAGCAGATCTACCGTGGGGTGTTGGATGCGAATCCACGCGATCCAGCGGCGTGGTGTTACCTAGGGATCGCCTTGCATGATCGAAAGCAATACCACGCTGCGGTCGATGCGTATCGGAAGGCGATTCAGCTAAAGCCTGAATTCCCGATTGCCTGGAACAATCTTGGGAATAGCCTTCGGTATCTGATGGAAGTCGATCAGGCGGATCAGGCTTTCTTGAGGGCGATTGCTTTGCAGCCCGGGTATGCCAACGCGTATCGAAATCGTGGCACGCTGCACATCTGGAACGGCAACTTGGAACTAGCGAGAGAGAGTTTTCAGGAGGCGTTGCGATGCAAGCCGGATGATCCTGAGCTGCATCGCAACCAGGGGATCCTCCATTTGCTGAAGGGGGAGTATCCGCAGGGATGGGAGGAGTACGCGTGGCGCTGGCAATGTAGCGATATGCGTCGTCCGGCGTACCAGCAACCTCTTTGGAAGGGAGCCAATCTGGAGGGAAAGAGGTTGCTGCTTTACGCCGAGCAGGGGTTGGGGGACTGCATTCATTTTCTACGCTATGCGGATGTGGCGCGCCAGCAGGGAGCCGAGGTACTGGTGCATGGCCCCGCGCGGCTGACACCCCTGCTGTCGAACTATCCGGGTGCCGATCAGTGGATTCCGCAGTCGGCGGAGGTGGAGTTGCCATTTGACCTGCAGGGTTCGCTGATCGATGCCGCGCACTGGACTGGATGTCGATTGGGGGCGATTCCGTTGGCCGAGCGCAGCATCATGGCACCGCTTGGCGCGGCTAGGTATTGGAAGGAGTGGTTTGAGCACCGGTTCCCTCAAGGCTTTCGCGTCGGATTGATGTGGCAGGGGAGTCGCGAGAATCAGGCCGACCCGTTTCGTTCGTTCCCACTAAAGGAGCTGCTGCCACTTGCCTCGGTGAAAAACATTCATTGGTTCAGCCTGCAGATGGGGGATGGGGTGGAGCAGCTAGTGGATTGGCAGGCCGCGGCTCCCCTGCATCCGTTGCCGGCCGATGCGGACAAAGCCCGAGGAGCGTTTGTCGACACGGCGGGGATCTTGGAGCAGCTCGACTTGATGGTGACATGCGATTCTTCGCTGGGGCATTTGGCCGCATCGATGGGAATTCCCACCTGGATCCTGCTTGGCTATGTTCCCGATTGGAGATGGATGCTGGGTCGAGACGATAGTCCGTGGTACCCGACGGTGAGGCTGTTTCGCCAGGAGCGATTGGGGCATTGGGCCAGCGCGGTGCGGAACCTGAAAGGGGCATTGGAGGCGAAAATCCTGCAGGTGGGGAGTCAAGCTGGAGGCAACTGACATTCTAACCGAGGTTAGAATGTTGTGCTTCGTCTTTCGCGCAGCCATCAACGTCAGGTAGCCACCGCAGCCACGCGGTGGATTTCTTCGATGGACGATTATTTCTGGATCGTCTAGGCCAACGTCAGGTAGCCACCGAGGCCACGCGGTGGAGTGCTTCGGTTGATGTCGCTTCTGGATCGTCTAGGCCAACGTCAGGTAGCCACCGCGGCCACGCGGTGGAGTGCTTCGGTTGATGTCGCTTCTGGATCGTCCACCATCTGGCGATGGTGGCTACGGGGATGCGGTGGAGTGCTTCGGTTGATGTCGCTTCTGGATCATCCACCATCTGGCGATGGTGGCTACGGGGATGCGGTGGAGTGCTTCGGTTGATGACGC
>JBJSWM010000545.1:0-673 GCA_046085865.1 Pirellulaceae bacterium | reverse complement strand
GCTCCTCCAAGTTGGCCAAAACGCTGTCGGATATCGGCACGGTGTGATCGTCGTTGGAATCGCCACCGGCATTCGATGCCGACCATTCCCACGATTCCTCCGGAACGCTGGAATGGTCGGCTTCGATTTCCGGTGGCGATTCCAACGACGATCACACCGTGCCGATATCCGACAGCGTTTTGGCCAACTTGGAGGAGCAACCCGAGTCGTCCTGGAATTCCCTAGATGAAGGAACGATCGACCTAGTGCTGGATCCATCCGCATCGCCGAACCAAGAAGAATCGCAAGCAGATCCCCAAGCGACCATCGATCATCCAGGGCGGTCGCCTTCGCAGTCCGGTGCCGTGCGGTCGCGACAGACCAGTGGACCACGTGACACGATCGACCATATCCCCGGTTCCCCTTCCGCCTCGTTTGGTCAAACGATCGATCAACCCGCCTCGCCGCGCGATCCCAATGCAACAGCCTACTTCAGTCATACGTCCGGAGTGCCCTCATCCGGATCGTCCGAGATCGACGTCAACGAAGTCACAGGCTTGTTCAGCCATGATGGCCCTTCGCCAACTCCATCCGATTCATCGAAGCCTTCTACTGCCCATCGAGCTCCTCGAACGATCGCTTCCTACACGATTGAAGGGATCCTCGGACGTGGAGGCATGGGTATCGTTTATCG
>JBJSWM010000544.1:0-777 GCA_046085865.1 Pirellulaceae bacterium | reverse complement strand
TGTGGCGTCATCGCGACGCAGAATTCTCTCCAGTTCGGTGAGTGTGAAGAGCCGGTCGCTCCCCGAATCCTTCATCGGCGCCGACTCATACGGATCGTTCTTTTGCTCATCCGGAACCGAACCAGAAAACTGATTCTGCAGAACCAAGGGATTCCCGTTGCGATCGACGCCCAACGCGAATCCGCCTCGACGCGCCAAGGGCAACCCCGCCGAAGGTCGCGTGCCTCCAGGGCCATGATAGTGTTCCGCCGAAAACTCCCGCTCATAAAACCGGCTGAGCAGATCATTCCCGTCCGGATTGAAGCTGGTCTGTCCCAGTCCAGGAACACTGTCCGGTCCCCCACGCAAATGGAACGGCGTTTGCCCCGGCTTGAAGTTGCCAGGTGGAAGCATGTGGCTGATGCTGATGTCCGCCGGCCCATAGCCGAACCCCTGCGAAAGGTACTTCGCATCGGCGTTGGATTCAAGGAATTGGGTGAAAGAGTTGCTGACTGGAACCATGTAGTTGGCATCCGCCTGGGCGAGGTCCCCGGCGGTATTCAGATTCAACCGATTATCCAAGTCGACGATCATGGGGGCGACCAGCACCTTCAGCATCCGCCCATCCGGTGCAGGCACCAGTGGAAGGTTCGGGTCGATCCAAACGCTCTCGTTGGCGCCATCTCCGTCGTTGTCGACATCCCATTCGCCATTGATGAGCTGCTGGACGTACGCCTGCAACTTCTTCTCTTCCAAGTACGCTGGCGCCTGCCCCCAGTTGTCAAGATTCAATTCCAG
>JBJSWM010000543.1:0-763 GCA_046085865.1 Pirellulaceae bacterium | reverse complement strand
GTGAAAACCGAAGTGGTAGGCATAATCCCTTGGTTGCAGGTTCGAATCCTGCCGGTCCTATTGATCGATTCGATCGATCGGCTTTCGGTCGCGCCTAGCCGACGCACCGGTTGCCCATGACGGCGGAGGTCTGCCGTCAGTGCTTGGTGCAGGCAATCCGGCAACTAGCGCACCCTTCGGAAGTGCCGCACTTCGATTTTTCGGAAGTACCGCATCCCGGCCCGCATCCTACTTCCACCAGCCTAGCGAACCGGCTGGCGGCGACTCGTTGCTGATACAGCTCCACCAGTCGCTCAATCTGCTGGCTTGTCTGCGACGATGGTTCGCCGAGAAAATGGAAGTAGAGTGTCTTGCCGTCCAGCAGCGGTTCCACCTCCAGCAACACGTCACTGGAGGCCTGTTCGACCAGCCACCTACTGCACGACTCCAGCGACTCCGCCGCGTACCGCTGCAGATGCTTCCACAGCAATTGATCCTGGGCTCCGAAGGGACGGAGAATCTTCCCGTCCGATTCCAACGCAGCTCGCGGACTGGGCGCCAGCGACTCCGCCAATTCAATCCCTCGGATCGTCCTGCACACCAGCTGCATTCCCCGCTGCACACCAGGACTCCCCGCCGCGACCTTCAATCGCAGCACCTGCCCATGAACACCGACGCGGCAAAGCCAATCGAAATCCATTCGCAAGTCAGCCAATTAGCAAAGGGAAAGCACCCCAGGAGCCTTCGAGCTAATCGAGTCAGCCTGAAAACTCCGATAAGAAAA
>JBJSWM010000542.1:0-2571 GCA_046085865.1 Pirellulaceae bacterium | reverse complement strand
GAACTTTGGTGATCCACGCCGTGGCTGGGACTTCCGCAGCCCAGGCCGCGGTTCGGTCAACTTCGAGGAAATCATTCGCACGCTCAACGACATCGGCTATCGCGGCCCTCTGAGCGTCGAATGGGAAGATAGCGGAATGGACCGCGAGTTCGGGGCGCGTGAAGCGGCCGGATTTGTCCGCAGGATCGATTTTTCACCGAGCAATCGGGCGTTTGATTCGGCCTTTGAAAAGTCCTGACTCCAGCTCCATCGATTCCCCGTGAAGGATGCCTTAGGTTTGATCACCATCCACTTCAACGGACAGCAGCAGCAACTGCCGCAGCCAATCGACCTCAAGCAACTGCTGGAACAATCCGGGGTGCAGACGCGATTCTGCGCCCTGGAACTCAACGGGCAACTGGTGCCCAGGGAGCAGTGGTCGTCGACCGAACTGGCCGAGGGCGATCGTCTGGAAGTGGTCACATTGGTGGGTGGTGGTTAGGTCACTCCGTCGACACGATGGCTCGCCCCTCCCATCGGCCTAGCGGTGGGTGAATCGGCGAGCGAAAGGGAGCGGGGCAAGGAGCGAAAATGACTGGGATGCCTGAAAGCGATCCGCTAGCCGACCAACCGCTGCGGATTGGCACCCACACGCTGTCCAGCCGACTGATTGTTGGGACGGGGCGCTACGAGACGCTGGAGGTTATGCGGGATGCGCTGGCAGTGAGCGGATCGCAATGCGTCACCGTCGCCGTCCGCCGTGAACGTCTGTACGATCCTGATGGCAAAAACATTCTCGATTACATCGATTGGGAACGTTTCACGCTGCTACCCAACACCGCTGGATGCTATCAAGCCGATGATGCCGTCCGGGTGGCGAGGTTGGGGAGAGAGATTTTAAGAGCCCTTGGAAATCCAGGAGCCGACTGGGTGAAACTGGAGGTGCTGGGGGACACCAAGACACTGTTGCCCGATCCAATCGCGACGCTGGAAGCATGTCGAAGGCTTGTCGAGGATGGCTTTCAGGTCCTTTGCTACACCAGCGACGATCCCATCATCGCAAGACGACTGAAGGAGGCCGGAGCGGCCAGCGTCATGCCTGCAGGGTCACCGATTGGGTCTGGGCAAGGGATCCTCAACCCAAACCAGTTGAGGATCATTCTGGAGGATCTCAAAGATGGCGATCCCAACTACCCAGTGATTATCGATGCTGGTGTCGGTACGGCTAGCGATGTCGCGATTGCGATGGAATTGGGAGCCGACGGGGTGCTTCTGAATACCGCGATCGCTCACGCCCAAAACCCGATCCGGATGGCGCGAGCCATGGATTTGGCGGTGCGAGCCGGTCGCGATGCCTATCTAGCCGGAAGGATGCCCAAACGGCTGTATGCAGCAGCCTCCAGCCCGGAAGCGGGTACGATCACGATGAGACCTCCCCATGCCCAATGAAACTCAATCGTCTACCACTGCGATCGCAACCACTCCAAATCCAATCGATCCCGGTCATGGCGGCACCGTGATCATCGACTACCAGATGGGGAACCTCCGCAGCGTCCAAAAATCGCTCCAGCGAATCGGTGAGAGGGCTTACGTTTCATCCGATCCCCACCGGGTGGCGAATGCCGATCGCGTTGTTCTTCCGGGAGTTGGGGCGTTTCGGGATGCGATCCGAGAGCTCCGACAGCGCGGGTTGGTGGAAGTGATCCATCAGACCATCGAACAGAAAAAACCGTTCCTGGGGATTTGTCTGGGACTGCAATTGTTGTTCGACCAATCAGAAGAGTTTGGCGTTCACGCGGGGTTGGGGATTCTGCCTGGCAAGGTGGTACGTTTCCAGTTAGATCGATCGTACAAAGTGCCTCACATGGGTTGGAACCAGGTGCATCATTGCCAGCCGATGCAAGGGATTGATCAAGCGGTGGAGGAGGGGTCGTTTTTCTATTTCGTCCACAGCTACCATGCGGTACCGGCTCGCCGCGAGGATGTCTGGCTAGAGAGCGATTATGGCGGACGTTTCTGCGCTGCGATCCGGCGGGACAATCTGGTTGCGACACAGTTCCATCCCGAAAAAAGCCAGGACGCCGGTATGAAGCTCCTGAAAGCCTTCGCCAGCCTACCGTAAAAAAGGTGTACCGTAAAAAAGGTGTCAACCGTAAAAAAGGTGTCAGGTACCTTTTCTCGTGACGAAGAAAAGGTGTCAGGTACCTTTTCTCGCCCATGAGGCTTTCAACTAGCAATTGAGCGATCATGTCGCGATACGCGAGCCAAGCATCGATCCAATGGTTTGCGGCATCCGCGTCAGACAGAGCATCAGCGATTCAAAATTAACGCCACCATTCACCGAGCCGCACCCAATGAATGTCATGATATTAAAACCATCTGGTGCGGCTTCGGTGCAGTGGAACGTTACGGCTATTCCTGGACCTCGCGGGCGATGCCCAACTTTAGCGATTCACGGTACGCTTCAGCAAGTAAAGGGTCATCAGACCAACCGTTGAAATATTGGCGATTTTCAGGACGTTCCAACGCATGTTCTAGAAATCCAGTTTTCACGCAGTTTCTACAAGCCTCATTCCCATGGCGATAAAAGTC
>JBJSWM010000541.1:0-1800 GCA_046085865.1 Pirellulaceae bacterium | reverse complement strand
GCTCGATTTTCCCTTCGCTTTCAACCGAATGCGCCGCTATACTCCGCAAATTGGGGTCCAACGCTTGGTATCCTCCCCTTATCTTCATTGGCTGAAAGGCTTGGATCATGCAAGGAATAAGGAAGGCAATCGTTGGGACGTCGAAGCGAAGTGTTTCGCGCTCGGCATTCACGCTGGTCGAGTTGTTGGTGGTGATCGCGATCATCGGGATCCTGGTCGGCTTACTGCTGCCGGCGGTGCAGGCGGCTCGCGAGGCAGCACGCCGCATGCAATGCAGCAACAATCTCAAGCAGATCGCGTTGGCATTCCACAATCACGAATCTGCCGTTGGCTACTTCCCATCGGGTGGCTGGGGATGGTGGTGGATCGGTGATGCCGATCGAAAATCGGGGCAAAACCAACCGGGTGCTTGGACCTATTCCATCCTCCCTTTCATGGAGCAGGTCGCCCTCTACCAACTCCCTTCCGACGGCCAGCCTAATGCAATTCTCACTGCGCAACTGGCCGGTGGCGCTAAGCTCGCCGAGACGAGGGTACCTGGATTTACCTGCCCGTCCCGACGTTCCAGCCTTCCCGCCAACCGAGTCATTGGCGGGGGATCGAATGGCCATGCATGGAATGCCGACCCAGTCGCCAAGGCCAATCGCACCGATTACGCAGCCAACGGTGGTTCGGTGAAAGTCTTTTGGGGCAACGGACCTGATCCGACGGCAGCATTTTCCGGCCAGGGTTTTATCAGCCTAGCCAACTTCAACGGCATCTGCGCGCAGCGCAGCAACGTCCGCTTCTCCGATATCCGCGACGGAACATCGCTCACCTACCTAGTCGGTGACAAGTACCTCAATCCCGATCATTATGTCTCGGGTTTCGACTACGGCGACGATCACAGCATGTTCATTGGCGATGACTTCGACATTCATCGCTGGACAGATGAACTCCCCATGATGGATCGCCCTGGCTTCGCCTCCTTCTGGCGCTTCGGAAGCAACCATCCGGGTACATTCAACATGAGTTTCTGCGATGGTTCGGTGCGAACGATTGCCTACACGGTCGAAGCGAATATCCATCTGCTTTCTGGCAATCGAGCCGATGGGATCGCCATCAAGGACAACGATTGATCCGAAGGAGAGGGCGAAATATGGTCTTCCCATCGGTAGGGACGCGCTGGCGATGGGGGCTACTGCTGCTTGCTAGCATGATCGGCTGCACGGGTCGCAAGTCGCGTATCGCCAGTGGCCTTGGGGACCCCGCCGAAACCACCAAGGCGATGTTCCAGGCGCTCGACAAAAACTCCGATGGATCGATTCAGGGGGAGGAACTAGCGGGCTGCCCTGGACTGGCCGCTTCGCTTGGAGGCTGGGATACCGACGGCAACAAAGGAATCTCGACTACCGAAGCGCAGCAACGATTCGAGAGATGGAAGGCGATGCGAGTCGGCGCCATCAACGCCAGCACCACGCTAAAGCTCAACGGAAACCCGCTCCGTGGTGCCAAGGTGGAGTGGGTTCCCGAGAACTGGATGGGCAGCGGTTTTCCTACCGCCACCAGCACCACGGATACATCAGGACGGGCGATCGCCACAGTCGCCTCAGGTAGTACCAGCGACGCCTCCCTTGGAGATGGACTCCCCCCAGGATTCTATCGACTGGTCATCAAGCACCCCGAGGTCCCCGAGAAGTATCAAGTCAACTCGCAGGCAGGACTGATGATCGCACCCGATGATCCCATGGGGCTCTTGAAAGCGATCGAGCTGACGTCGGAATAAAAGCCAATCGAAGTCCCTTGAACCGCTTCCCTGCG
>JBJSWM010000540.1:0-4031 GCA_046085865.1 Pirellulaceae bacterium | reverse complement strand
TGGTGACTGTATCGGTGCCAGCCTTGTTCACGATCTTTGTGGTGCCATCGTGGGTTCCTTCTACCCGCAGTTGATCGATTCCAGATCCCAATTGGATCTGCACCGATTCCATATCTTCGTAGGAAATGCTTCCAGACATTCCGAAGCCGTTTACGGTTGTGGCATCAAGAATGGCTGAATTCTTTCCATCGTCGCCGCTCTCATCCAGCGTGATTGTGTCAGAGTCCTCATCCCCAGACACAGTCAGCAGGTCGTCGATGCCATCCAACTTGCCCCCTGCAAGAGGAGCGATGGTGCCGATGATCACCGAATCGGTGCAGATCCAATTGGGATCTGGAATCGATCAACTGCGGGTAGAAGGAACCCACGATGGCACCACAAAGATCGTGAACAAGGCTGGCACCGATACAGTCACCATGATCGATCACCAGGGGCAGGTGACGTTTGTGGGGGGACCCGACAATGACAAGCTGCTACTGGATTCCAGCTATCTAAGGGTGGACGGGAATACGCTGAAGACGCCTTTGAATAAGATCACCAAGATGGTTGATGGTCGCCAGGTGCAAGGGTACTGGGAATTCGACAGCGGTAAGGGGCTGATCGTCTTCGAGTCGGTGGAGCGATTCAATCAGATTTCTAAGCTTGTGACACCTCGAGGTAAGTTGCGGACCGAGGAGTATGGTATTGAAGTCATAGCTCCTTCGATCAAGAGCGACTATTCCAACTTGGTCGCGAATTTCACGGTAGGACCTCTGCAACCCCTGGTGTTTGATTCGAGGGCATTTGACGATCCGGACTTCGTCAAGCGAGATGCAGATACAACCGGTGACGGTATTCTGACTCCCCTCGATGCACTGCTAGTTATCAATGCTTTGAATCTCGCCGACCGTAGCCTTTATCGACTCAGCTATGACGTCGACAAAGATGGACGGGTGACACCTCTGGATGCCCTGATCGTCATCAATCGTCTGAATCAGCCGACCACCTATGTTCGGATGGGTGGGGATCTTCAGATGTCGGTTCGGGACCTGAATAACGATGGTTTCGAAGAGATCCTTGTTTCGGGTACTGTCAACAACCGCCCTGCCCTTGTGACGCTCAATGGTGTCACCGGACGACTCTTTGATGCACCGATCTATCTGACTGATGAGCCGACGGGATTTGGAACCTACATCGCAACCGGTGATCTGGATGGAGATGGGGTGCTGGAAGTTCTTTTGTCTTCTGATAGGGGGGCTGGGAAGTATTCGGTTTACCGACGCATCAATGGCCGGATGACTCGAACGGAAACCAGAGAGATCCCATTCGACTCTGGTTACATGGGTGGAGTCCGAGTCGCGACGGGCGATATCGACGGCGACGGCAAGGATGAAATCCTTATCGGCTCGGGAACGGGCACTGATGCTTCGGTAAGAATTTACGATGGATCTGGCGGTCTCCGTTCCACTTTGATTTTGCCGAGCAGTTTTGGTCGCGGTGGCGTGATGCTTAAGGCGGGTGATTTCGACGGTGATGGATTCGATGACATCTTCGTCGCTTCGGGACGACGAGGCGAGTCCCAGATTGCTGTCTTCAGCGGGCAAACGTCGCTAACCTCGGTCGCTCAGCCCAACCACCTGATCGATAAAATTTTCACCGATCAGAGCCTTATCGCGCCGATGGATTTGGCGCTGGTGGATACCGATGGTGACGAGCTGGTGGAATTGATCACGTGGCAACTGTCGGACGGCCGCAATCAGGGAACAAAGAAGTTCAAATATCAGCAGGCCGCAGATAAGTTCTTCGAGGAACTCTAGGATGCTCACTGGTCCTAGAAGAGCGGTGCGAGTCGGCAGGGATGATGTTGTGCCGATCGTACGTGCGGATGATGCCCTCCGATTGAGAATGATCCGATATCGCCAAGACATCTTGAAAGCTTCTCCCCTTCAAACAGCGTTCCCGGATTTGCTAGCCATGCCAAGGTGGTCCGGTATTTCCGGCTGTTCGGGTGTAGCTAGGCTAAGGGAAAGGAATTTCGGCGAAACGTAAGATCGTCTTTCGCCGAGGGCCGATAGCCCAAAGAGAAGCTACCTCGGCCATCGATCTATTGTAAGTGAGGGTAATCGTCATCATGACACGCTGCTTGATGATCGTCTCGTTGCTGTGGATCGCTTGCCATTCGGGTGAATTGCTGACGGGGCGAACGTTGGCACAGGGCGACTGCGATACGTTGACCTGTGATTCCTTGAGTAGCAGTGCCAGTTGTGGTCCGCGCTGGACAGCCTCGGCGGATGCATTGTTCCTCCACCGCACGCAGCGATTCGTCCAGCCACTGGTGGTCGATGAAAACGCCGGTTTGGCTCCTGTTCTCACGGGCAATGACCTAGACTTCGGAACTAGAGTCGGGCCTCGGGTTGCTTTGGGGCGGAACTTGGATTCCGGGAGGACTGCAGAGCTTGTTTATTTTGGGCTTCACGATTGGTCGGCCAATGCGCAGGCAAAAGGGAACAACAATCTCAGCCTACCCGGCGATCTCGGCCTAGCATCGTTCGATTTTTTCGCGGCCGACAGGATGGATGTTGCCTATGGATCTCGCATCCATAACGCGGAAGCGAATCTTTGGTCGCCACTAGGGAACCTTCAGTGGATGACAGGTTTCCGCTACTTCAGTGTGCAGGAGGACTTCAAGATCTCCTCCTTCGACTCGGACACCTACCTAAGTGATTATCGGATTGATACCAACAATCAAATGTATGGAGGTCAGGTTGGCCTTCGACAGATGTGGGCGTTCGGCTGGCTAAATATCGCTCCGGAGGTGAAATTCGGCCTTCTGCAGAATGCAAACAACCAGCATTCGGTAGTGAGGGATCTCGGAAACACCAACGTGCTCAGGGACGAGCGAGTCTCCGCATCGATTCTTTCCAGCCTTTCCGAGATTCGTCTGGTTGGCGGCGCGGCATTAACCAGGAACATCCAGGTGACAACAGGCTATAACATGCTTTGGCTGACCGGAGTTGCGCAGGCACCCTATCAATTCGACACCTCTGATACTTCCACAAGCAGTCGGTTTGTCGATGACAACCGAAGCATTTTCTTCCATGGCTTGAGCCTTGGGCTGGTGCTGAGTCGCTGAGAGAAGGGACCCCGGTGAAGCAATAAGTCTTTGGTTCACCATCTGCGTTCGGTTCTGATGTGTTCGCGATCGCGACGATGGGGCCATGCCGGTAATTCATGGAACGAAGTCTGGCAGAGTCACCTCGTTCAACGAGCCATGCGATCGGCTCACACACCCTATGGGACTCTTGTAGGGTGTGTGTAGCGGTCGGTTCAGGCAAGTCATCATGGGGTGGATGACCGCTGATTAAGAAGAGCCGTATTTGTTGGGAAGATCTGACCGCAAACACACCAGAACCAAACCTTGATTCCAACATGGTCGTCGGGCCCAGAGAGACGACATCGCAAGGCCCGTGGCTGAAGCAACCTGCTGGAAGAGGAGGGAGTTTCTTTGAATCGAGCCCCGGGGCCTCGCGGCCCCGGCAGTCACTATGCCGCCCCTCCGGGGCTTGTTTTGTGGGTAAACAGAGAATCGTTCACAAGACGCACATCGTGGCACGGGCGTCCCGCCCGTGTGAAAGCGGTGGTTGACGAGATTTTGGTTCAATCTCACACCATTCTGAGTTACCGAGTCCCCTCTTTCTTCAGGCCCGAAGGGCCGACAAGGAAATGTCGGTGGCGGTAGATCGGTGGGGATAGGAGGGAGTTTCTTTGCATCGAGCCCCGGGGCCTCGCGGCCCCGGCAGACATTATGCCGCCCCTCCGGGGCTGGTGTTTTGGGTAAACAGAGAGTCGCTCGCGAAACCCACATCGTCACACGGGCGTTCCGCCCGTGTGGAGTCGCCGTTGGAGGTTTTTTCGCCATGCTTTTCGTGAATTGAACCATGGTGTTCAGCCAGCGCTCTTCAGGCCCCAAGGGCCGACATCGAAATGCGGGCGGCGCGAGCCATCGTCGGGGATAGGAGGGAGTTTCTTTGCATCGAGCCCCGGGGCCTGGC
>JBJSWM010000539.1:0-6130 GCA_046085865.1 Pirellulaceae bacterium | reverse complement strand
CGACAGGCAGCACCTTCGATGAGGATCTCTCGTTGAGTAGGGGTTGCCGCCTGGGATGGTCTGCAGCCAGCGAGATCTTTCCTCGCGGGGTGGCTAAGATGCGGCTTGGAGCGCTGTCTTGGCGACCTGGACGCAAGAGCGGATGTCCTCGACGGGATTGTCGGGATTCTCTTCGTACTCCAGCGACAGTGCGCCATCGGCCGGGAACTTCGCTGCGATCAGCGCTTCGAACACTTCCTGGCAGTTCAGGTGGCCTTTGCCGAGAATGACCCCTTTCGTGTTCTCCTTCATCTCTGCGAAATCCTTCAGATGGATTCCGTAGAGTCGGCCCTTGAGAGTGCGGATCACTTCGACTGGCTTTTCTCCCGATCGAATGAAGTGCCCGAGATCGGCGCAAGCGCCGATGCGATCGTCCTTCCCCTCGATCGCTCGTAGCACGTCGATCGCTTTGTTGTATCGATGGCTTGGACCATGATTGTGAATCGCAACGCGAATGTCGAATTCTTTGACCAGGGCATTGAGGCTGTCGAAGGCTTTGGGGTCTGGATCGGCCGAGACGGCGCGAATCCCCAGCTTTTTGGCGAACTCGAAGACTTTGCGGTTGGCCGCCTCATCGGCCCCAAAACCGTTGACTCCATGAGCCGAGATGGTCATCCCCAGCGATTCCACTTTCTTTTTCGTCGCGGCGATCTGTTCGTCGCTGGCGTCCAGCGGCAACATGCCGCTGTAGAGTTCCACCTGCTGGAAACCCAGATCCTTGGCATGCTGAAGTGCCACATCGAGCGGAAAGCCGCGGAGGGAATAGAGCTGGATTCCCAGCTTGAGCGGTGAGGCTTGTTGGTTGAGCGGGAAGAGTGACGAGGCGTGGGGAGGGCGGAGCAGGGTGCCCAAGGCCGTGGAAAACGCAGCCGCACGAAGCATGGAGCGACGGGAGAGGGTCATGGAATTCGCTTTCTTAAGGGGAGGTTTCAGGGAACGAATCGCGACGGCCTCTTGGGGCCACCGAGAATGGGACTTTGGGTTGATCCATCGCTGCAGGATAACGGACTGAAGAAGTTCCAGGCAAGGCGCCCAGCGGCGGCTCCCGAAATCTCCAGTCCCCGCGAACGCATCGCAATGATTACAATCGCCGTAGGATTCCCCCAAAAAAAGCGGAAGGGGATTCACCGTGAGCCGTGAGGGATCCGATTGAACCGGACCAGTCCCTTTCGACATCCTTGGGGTCTGCAGACAGGAGTCGATCATGCGTCTTGCATCGAAAAAATGGTTCCTTTGGAGTTGGTCGATTGGGATCGGCGGGTGTGGGATCGGCATGGCCCTGGTGGCCCAGCTTCTGTTGGCTAAGCCGCTGGTAGACGATCCGAAAGGGGATTGGCGTTCGTGGCGAGGGCCGGCGGCCAGCGGCAGCATCGAAGAAGGAAGTTTTCCGGATCGACTGGGTTCCGAGCAGCTCCTCTGGAAAGCTGCATTGCCCGGCAAAGGTTGTTCGACGCCAATCTTAGCCGATGGCCGCATTTGCCTGACGGCTCCTTCGGAGGGCGTCGACACTGTTCTGGCGTTCGATCGCCAAGGGAAACTGCTTTGGACGACCAAGCTGGAAGCGGAAGACCCGGGCAAGCACCGCAATGGTTCGGGCAGCAACGCATCTCCGGTATCCAACGGAACGCAGCTATTTGTCTATTTCAAAAGCGGCACGTTGGCGGCGCTGGATCTGGATGGCAAGGTCCAGTGGAATCGGAACCTAGTTCAAGAGTATGGCAAGGATACCCTCTTCTGGGACCATGGGACATCGCCGGTTCTCACCGCGAAGCACGTCGTGATGGCTCGCATGCATCAAGGCGAATCGTGGTTGGCGGCTTGGGACCAGGCCACCGGCAATCTCGCCTGGAAAGTGCCTCGCAACTACCAAGTCCCCACCGAATGCGATCATGGCTATAGCACGCCTCTGGTGATCGACTACCAGGGGGAAGAAGCGATCTTGGTTTGGGGAGGTGAGCATGTGACGATCCATCGGTCAACCGACGGGAAGGAGCTTTGGTCTTGTGGCAACTTCAATCCCGAAAAGGCTCAGCTATGGCCCGCCATCGCCACTCCGGTACTGGATGGCGACATGGCGGTGATCGCCTATGGACGCAATGATCGCGGCATCCCGCGGCTTCATGGCATCCGGCTGGCCGGCCAGGGGGATGTCACATCGACCAGTCATGTCTGGAAGCGGGAGGATGTCGGAACGTTTGTCCCTTCCCCATCGCTGTATCGCCATCAGGTGGTGCTGGTTGGGGATCATGGGACGGTGGAGGGAATCGATCCGGCGACAGGCAAGACGATCTGGAAGGGGGAGTTCCCCAAAAGCCGCGCGAACTTCTACGCGTCGCCGCTGGTGGCTGCAGGCAAAATTTTTGCTCCCCGAGAAGATGGTGTGGTTTTCATCGGACGGATCGAAGGGGACAGCTTCCGTATGCTGTCGGAGAACGATCTGGGAGAAAGTGTCATCGGATCGCCGGTGCCGCTGGGAGACCAGATTCTGCTGCGGGGCGAGAAGCATCTGTATTGCTTCGGTGGTTAGTCGATCCGACGGTGGGGCATCAACCAGGCTGCATCGGTGGCCGGTTGATGGAGCTCCTTGGTATTGAATCGCTTTTCATGCAGACGAGGCAGGGCAGGACATGCGAAAGCAGGCAGAGGATAGCGGCGCGAAAGCGTCCTGGATCGGTTCGGGGGACATCAATGCCTTCATGGGCCTTTCGCTTGACAACATTGCCGGATTGGTGCTGATCACGGCGATCCTAACCAACCAGTACGGTGTCCCCGCGGACTTCATCCTCAAGCATATGATTCCGGGCACCGCCATCGGCGTGATGGTCGGGGACCTGCTTTATTTTTTCATGGCGCTTTGGATGATGCGGAAGCTGGGGCGCAGTGTCACGGCGATGCCGCTTGGGCTGGACACTCCCAGCACCTTCGGGATGGCTTTTTTTGTCCTAGGGCCGGCCTTCCAGGCGGCCAAAGCGACGGGGCTTTCGGATCAGGAAGCTGCCCGTGTGATGTGGCATGTCGGGATGAGCTCGATTTTTCTGACCGGTCTCTTCAAGGTGGTTTGTGCGTTTTTCTCCGGTTGGGCTAGGCGGGTCTTTCCTCGAGCGGGGCTGCTAGGTTCGCTGGCGGCCATTGCGCTGGTGCTGATCAGCTTCTTGCCACTATTGGATGTGCTTGGATCCCCCGTGGTGGGTTTTGTGGCGCTGGCCATCGTGCTGACCTCCCTGGTGGCTCAGATCCCACTGCCTGGAAAAGTTCCGGGAGTCGTCGGCGCGCTGCTGGTGGCGGGAGTGATTCACTACACGATGCGCGGGATGGGCTGGATTCCAGCGCCTCATATCGCTTTTTCCCCTGCCGCCGGTTGGATGCCGACCGAGTGGATGGAGGCATGGAAGCTGGATTGGCTGAAGAACTGGCAAGTGGCGATTCCCTATCTCCCGGTCCTTCTTCCGTTCGCGCTGGCGACGGTGGTGGGAGGGATCGACTGCACCGAAAGCGCGGCGGCCGCCGGAGATCCTTATCCGACCGGTCCGGTGATCCTGGTGGAGGCCGTGGCGACGCTGGCAGCTAGTTTTTGCGGCGGCGTGATCCAGACGACACCCTACATCGGCCATCCCGCCTACAAAGCGATGGGTGGACGAACCGCCTACACCCTGGCAACTGCCGTGGCCATTGGACTGGCAGGTCTGACCGGTGGCTTTGGCTACTTCTATCAATGGGTTCCTGAGGCGGCGGTCTATCCGATCCTGATCTTCATCGGACTGGAGATCACCGCACAGAGTTTTCAGGCGACTCCGAAACGGCATTATCCAGCGGTCGCTTTGGCGTGCGTTCCAGCTTTGGCATTCTTGGCGCTGAATTTTGCTGGTCAGATCTTTGGCGATTCGGTGGTGGCCGGGGCCAAGATTCAGCCCCAAGCGCCAGCGGCCAGTGCGCCGAACGATCCAGCCATTCCTGTCGCCACCTCCATTTCCGCTAAGACCCTGGCCAACGGCAAGCTGCGGGAACAGCTTCAAACCGCTTCGATGCTGGCCAGCAGTTTCATCCTGACCAGTCTCTTCTGGGCGTCGGCGCTTGCCTACACGATCGACCGAAGGCTAGGAGTCGCAGCCCTGTTCACTTTGGGATGCGGGGTGATGACCCTTTTTGGGATCATCCATTCGCCGCTTCCAGGCAATGCGCTCTTTCTACCGATCGCCATTCCAGGGCTGGATACCGAGCGATGGGTGTTGCCTGCGGAGTACCGTTCGCTACAGTTCCAGTGGGCTGCCGGTTATGCCATCACGGCTGCCATTCTCGCCGCTTGGGGTGGGTACCTGCGTTCCAGCGAGCAGAAGCGTCCGTCTACCAGTTTGCAGGAGCCTGCGATCGATTGATCGATTGAGAAATACCGCCACCGATGAATTCCACTCCTTCGCCTCGCGCGCTGTGGCATAGGCCACACTACACCATCGATCAGGCGATCGCCCTGGACGATGCACCTATGGGTCCGCTGCACGAGGAGTTTCTCCAGTGGGTGGCTACCTGCACCACACCAGGGCGGCACGTCCTGGAACTGGGGTGCAGCACGGGGCGGCTGGCCATTGCCATCTGCAGGAAGTGGCCAGAATCGCGTGTGATGGCATCCGAAGCATCCACCCAGTTACTGGATCTGGCCCGCTACGCATTGGAAGTGGAGCGATTGACGCATCGCATCCAGTTGCACCATGCCGATGAGGAAAGATCTTTTCCATTTCCCGATGCCTACTTCGATACCATCGTGGCGCATCTGGTGCTGCATCGAGTCGATCGGCCGCAAGAGTGGATCGCCGAAGCGATCCGTTGCCTGCAACCAGGGGGTAACCTGCTGCTGAGAGACTGGCTCCCTGGGGATTTGGCAGACGATGGGACCCAGCTTCCCGATTCGTGGCAGGCGATGATTCCATGGCGAAGCGATCCGCTGGTGCAGCAATCGATCTGGACGTTCGATGAGATAGCCGCTTGGCAGCTACCTGCAGAGACATCTTGGCAGCAGATGGAGCGGAGCCCTGGAGGCTTGTTCTGGTCGGGGGTGATCCGAAAGACCGGCTCCCTGCATGTCGCCTGAGGCATGCTGTCGCGCTTCCATGCCCCGGCTATTGCATGGCTGCAAAGACCGCTTCAACGAATCAGGCTGGCGGCGCGGAAGCCGAGCTGAATTGCGACCAAAGCCACGACGATGCCGGTGATCGACCGGATGGCTGGACCATGCCGATGATGATGCAGCCAGCGATTTCCGATCATCCCGCCACCCAGCGCCGCCATCATCCATAGGGTGAAGGAGGGATCTAGCCCCCCCTGCCAGCCGCCCGATACGCTCCATCTCCCCAACAGTCCGGCAATCGAATTGCAGGCGATCAGACCGGTAGCCAGCGATGCGATTTGAACCGGCGTGCCCGAGCGCATCAGGTGCAGCGCGGGTGCCAAGTAGATTCCACCACCAATTCCCGTCCATCCGGCAATCAGCCCCAAAGGAAGTCCCATCAAGCAGGCAACCAGGGAAATCTTTCGGCTGGGGCAAGTCTCCAGGGGAACCGAACCCCCTTCTTTTTTCTGCGGAAGTAAAAGCGCTACGGCGCTGATCCCCAGGCAGCCGCTGACCAGCCCCAGAAAGATCGGTCGAGAGATCGTCATGCTGGCCGCAAACCACGCAGTGGGCATGGAACAACCAACCAATGGCAGAAGGAATCGCCACGGCATGGTCGCTCGCCGGATCGCCTGCCCAAGCCCCCAAAGCGACACCACCAGATTGCATCCCAGCGCCGTAGAACGGACCTGATCGGTGGGAAGATCTAGCCACGCCAAGATGGCAAGGTACGAAGATCCCCCGGCAAAACCGACGGAAGCATAAAGCGCCGCGATCAGGAAGAACAAAGCGGCGACAACAGTGGTCATCCGGCGGCCTCAGAGAAAGATCGGTCCAGATACTTGCAACGAAGGTGACGCAGGAAGCCGCATCCTTCGACGGCAACGCGCGTCAGGGTACTGCACCTGCCGAAGGCCCCCAGCGCGGACTTCATCCGCTATGCTGATGCGAGTGCCGCAGGGCCTTCAGAATACCTTGTCCATAGAGATT
>JBJSWM010000538.1:0-3798 GCA_046085865.1 Pirellulaceae bacterium | reverse complement strand
ATTTCCGAACCGATGCCGGTGGCAGAGACCTTTACGTTTGAGGACCAGTCAGGGCAGACCCTCGGTCAGATCGCGTTCCTAGATACTCTCGTGACGGTAGTCGATGCGAAGAACTTCCTGCGCGACTTTGGATCCGAGGATACCGTGGTCGACCGCCAGGCAGCGGTGAACGACGAGGACCAGCGTACCATCGTCGATTTGATGATCGAACAGATTGAGTTCGCCAACGTTCTCCTGCTGAACAAGATCGACCAAGTGTCGCCAGAAGAAAGAAAAACGCTCCGTGCGATTCTCAGTTCCCTGAATCCCGCAGCCCGCATCCTCGAAGCCAGCTTTGGCAAGATCGACTACTCCGAGGTGTTAGGAACTGGGCTTTATCGCGAAGAGTCGGCGTCAGCGCATCCGGGGTGGCTGGAAGCACCTCGCCATTCCGGTGCCTCCGAGGCGGATGAGTACTCCGTCCGGTCCTTTGTGTATCGCGCCCAGCGACCTTTTCATCCAGATCGACTGACCAGGGCGCTGGACGAAGAGGAATCGCTTTTCGATGGTGTCCTGCGCAGCAAAGGCTTCTGCTGGATTGCCTCGCAACATGATGAGGCCTTTGAGTGGGGGCAGGCCGGCGTTTCCCTGCGTCTGCTTCCGGCGGGACTCTGGTGGGCTTCAGCCCCCACCGAATATTGGCCGGAAGATCAGGCCACCTGCGAAAGGATCCGATCGATGTTCCAAGGAGAGTACGGTGATCGCCGACAGGAACTGGTCTTTATCGGAATCGATATGGATGAGTCAGCAATTCGCTCCCATCTGGACCATTGCCTGCTCACCCCACAGGAGATGCACGAGGGACCAAGTGCTTGGAGCACCTGGGAGGACGGATTCGGCGACCAAGAGGAGCAAGCGACAGAACCATGGGAGGAGCGGGAAGTGGCTGGCGACTGATTGGCTTTTTGCAGAAGCATCGCCAGTCCACGGAGGCATGCTGGCGTGGACCGGTTTCACGTCACTGGGCTCCCTTACGCTCGCTGGATCTCCAGCGATCGATTCGCTCCACCATCCTCAGCGCACCTAACGATGCCAGCATCGCAACGGCAGGGATGGCGGGGGCTCGCATCCGCATGTTGCTCCAGTAGACAGCGTGAACGGCCGAAAGAGCCAGGATGGTGGCGAGAGCTGGCCACCAGGCGATCCAGTAGGACAACCCGTCCTTCCGTGATGAGATCCAGTTCCTCGTCCCGACCAGCGATGCTAGCCCCACCAGTCCCAGCAGCGTCTGAGCGGCGTAGATGACACCGATAAGGATTCGTGACTTGATGCTGGCGGCATCGACTTGCGGCCACCATGCCCACAGCCATCCCAGTCGCGCGAAGCAGCTTTTGGCAAAGACTCCAGGCTGCTCCATGATGGTCTGCTTGGCCAATTGGTTGGCGTAGCGATCCATCTGCGGCTCGGTGGCCCGCGACTCCTTCTGAAATGCCTCTCGCTGCTGTTGCCATCGCCGATGAAACGGCTCGGGATCCCAGCGGCGCGAATAGCTTCCTGCGCGGAAGTGTTCGTAAAGCGATGGATTGTTGGCCAGGTAAAGGGTGAAACCACCATGAGTGGTCATGACGATCGGACGCCCAAGCTGCTGGTGATTTCGGATCGCCCAAGGAGCTGCCAGCATTAGCAGTCCCACTGTCATAGCGACCAGCTGCGATCGATAGACAGCGCGACAGGCGTGCGTTTTCGCCCTAAGTCCCATGGCCAGCAGGACGGCCAGCATCCCCAGCACCGCTGGCCACGCGGTGGGGCGGCAGAGCACCGCTAGGCCGGCGATCAAGCCCGCGACCAAGGCCCACGCGATACCGCTGCCTTTCGGCCACACCTGCTCGCCGCCATCGGCCTTTCGCGATGGCTCCAGCATCCTCAGCCAGCTCCACCATCCCAGCAGCCCAAGGAATGTCGCCAGCGTTTCGGTCATCACCAGCCGCGACTGATTCAAGAGGATCGGGTCGCATGCCACCAGCAAGGTTGCAAGCCCAGCAAAAAACCTTTGGGATGTTTCACTGGACCTGGGCATTGAGATGCCCGCCAGTCTCCCCGCCACGATCGCCGTGAGCAAACAGGTCGCAAGGCCTAAGAGCAAATGCAGCGATCCGATCGCCAATGGGGCCCTTGCATCGTCTTCGATTGATCCGCCCAGCAGGTGCAGCAGCCAAGGATAGAGGGGAGGCCGGTAGGCGCTGGGCTGGATGGCCCCGGAGGCATCGGGCAGTCCAAAGGTGCCCCAGCGTGCCCACGAGACTGCGTAGGCTCGATAAGCATCGGGATCGGCTGTCAGCCCCTGGGCGCCAACGAAGAGGACAGCGCTTCGAACCAGCAGTACCATCAGTACCACGCCGGCCCAGAATCTGGCGTCCGAACTCTTCACGGCTGGGATTCCTCGGAAAAACTTGCGGAGGAATCCGCCGCTGAACCCGCTCCCTCGCTGTTAGCTCCAGGCACAAACCACCTGCGCAGCTTTCCCGCTAGAGGTTCCCATCCGTCGGCAGCCCGCTCGAAATCCACCTCCATCCACCGCAGGGAAGCGACCGGCGAGGAAGACGCTGGAGTCTCCCCAGAGGGCCAGATGGGGAACTGGGAACCGAGCGCCATCGTCAGCCTTTTTTCTGTTTCCTGATCGATCAATCCATCGGCCAGCCACTGGGCAGCGATCGGGTGCGGCGCATTTTTCAGGATCGCGACCGTCCCAGGAATGAACAACGTGCCGATCGCCTCCCGATCGTCCGAGCCGGTTGGCTGGTCGGGAAAGATGATCTCCACCGGAGCACCTTGCTCTTTGGCCACCTGAGCGTCATCGGTATCGGTCAGACCGAAAGCGACCTGTCCGGAGGCAACTGCATCGGCCACCTGCTTGTTGCCTGATAGCACCAAGGCATTGGCAGCGACCTTCTGAAGAAAGGAATCGGCCTGATCTCCCATGCGACTGGCCAGCACGGCAAAGTGGGTTGCCGTGGTGCCAAACATCGGAAAGGCGACCGCGCATTTCCCTTTCCACTTGGGGTCGGCAAGGTCCGACACGCGACTTGGTCGCTCCTTGCCCTCAGGAATCAACTTGGTATGGACCAGCAATACCCTGGCCCGGGGAGCAAAACCGATCCAACTGCCGTCGCTGGCAAGGTACCCCGGCTTCCAACCAGCGGGAATCTTCCATCGACGGGCCTGCAACATGCCAGCTCGCTGCAGCCGAATCGTATGCAGAATCTCGCCATTCCAAAAAAGATCGCAACGTGGATTCTTCTGCTCCTCCATCAGCCGAGTCACCAGCCCCAGCGTCTTGGAAGCTTCGACATCGAATTGCCTTGTGATGGTGATCTCAGGCCGACGCCGCTCGAAGGCATCCAGCAGAGGAGCTGCATATTGGCGATCGACCGAAGTGTAAAGCACCACCTCCTTCTCTGGCTGTGGAACGCAACCGGTTCCCATGCAGCCGATCCCCAGCCAAAGCCACATCCAGGACCAACGGGAACCTAGCCGAATCCCCCACCATCCGCGCGATCGATCCATCGAACCCAACTCCAGGAAATCTGCCGGCTGCCTTTGATCCCATCGGCCCTGACTTCAGGCCCCCTTTGGCTGATCATAATCGAGCGCCGTGGGACTGACAGCCTAGGGATGCGCGATCACCCACCATCTGGCGATGGATGGTGACGGTCATTTTTTACCATTCAGGCCAACGTCAGGTAGCCAATGCGGCCACGCGGTGGAGTGCTTCGCTGGACGTCGATCCAAACCCATCCACCATCTGGCGATGGTGGCTAC
>JBJSWM010000537.1:0-1965 GCA_046085865.1 Pirellulaceae bacterium | reverse complement strand
ACTGGTGATTGTAGTCTCTTCAAGCCTTGGGGCGGGTTGTTCATCCGTCAAGTACGCCAGGGTTCGCGACAATCCGCTCAATCCATTGGCAGGTCCACTTGACCTTCTCTCGCGGTCCGGCCCGAAGGTGACCGAGCGGACCGAATCGCTGCTTCGGCGTTACGCGTTGAGAGAGTTGTACGAGGGGCAGCCGGAGGAATGCCTGGAGCGGTTGGTGGAGCTGGCGGGGAGTGAGCCGGCGGCAGAGACGACCTATGCGGTTGCGGAGTTGAGCTACATCCTTGGGAAGCGTGCGGAGAAGCTGCATCAGGCAGGTTCGGCGCTCGACTACTACAGCGTCTGCTGCTCCCATGCTTACGTCTATCTTTTTTCGGGCCAACTCGATTCGGTGCGTAATCCTTATGATCCGCAGTTTCGCGGCGCTTGCGATCTGTACAACGGAGCGCTGGAATCGACCTTGCGCCTGGTGCTCCAGCACAATCCGATCCGGCCGGGGGCCAGCTATCAGGTTCACAGCGGCAAGTTCTCCTACGATGTGATGGTGGTCTCGCGTGGTGCCTGGCGCGAAGAGGATTTTGCAGGGATGGAATTCTGCAGCGATTACCAGATCGAGATGCTGGATAATCGGAATGAGACGTACGGGATCGGAGTGCCCCTGATCGTTCGTCGCAGTCGCCCATCGGCCGAGGATCCCGCAGCCTGCTACTACCCTCAAGGGCTCGCCTTCCCCATCACCGCCGTGCTGCGTGTGGTCCCCGTGGATGGCGGCGATCTGTCACTGCACGGGGAACGGCACCAGTGCGTTCTGGAGCTTTACGATCCGATGGAGGAGTCGGATATCTTCCTGGCCGACCGCAGGGTGCCATTGCAGACCGACCTGAGCACGCCTCTGGCGGTGTTCCTGGACAACGAGGAATTTCAGGAACAGACCGATAGCACCTTCGGCCTTTTGTTTTCCAATTTGGCCCAAGAAAATCGTGGGCTTTTCATGTTGGAGCCGTTCGATCCCAATCGGATTCCTGTCCTGATGGTGCATGGGCTCTGGTCTAGCCCTTTCACCTGGATGCCCATGTTCAATGACCTGCGCAGTTTTCCCGATCTTCGCCGCAATTACCAGTTTTGGTTCTACCATTACCCCACCGGCCAGCCACTTTGGATCAGCGCTGCGCAGCTGCGTGAAGACTTGGCAGTCCTTCGACAGCAATTGGATCCCCGTCGGGAATGCTCCAAACTGGACCAAATGGTGCTGGTGGGACACAGCATGGGCGGGTTGATCAGTCACTTGCAGACGATGGACAGTCGAGAATCATTCTGGCGAGTCCTCAGCGACGCCCCTTTTGATTCGATCGAAGGCACACAGGAAGAGGTCCAGGGCTTGGCCAGTCAGATCTTCTTCGAACCGAATCCATCGATCCGACGAGTCGTCACCATTGGGTCGCCTCATCGTGGAAGCGAATATGCCAACGACTATACCCGTTGGCTGGCCCGCAAAGTGATCAGCCTGCCATCGACCATGACGGATCGTGGGCATAGCATCGCGAGGAAAAATGGGGCGATACTCAGAAACTCCGACCTGCTCACCACGGCAACCAGCATCGATTCGTTGAGTCCAGAGTCGCCATTTTTTCCCGCCTACCTTCAGGCGACCCGCAGTCCATCGACACGGTATCACAACATCCTTGGATTGGCGCAGCCGCGACGGCTGTTTCAGCGGTGGACCCAGGACAGCGATGGCGTAGTCACCTTGGCCAGTGGCCATTTGGAGTACGCCGACAGCGAGATTGTCGTCGAAGCGATGCATCAGAATATCCATCGGACGCCGCGTGCGATCCTGGAGGTTCGTCGGATCCTGAATCTCCACCTAGCGACCTTGCGCGGAGCGGGAACTTCTTCGGGCTGGGACGCAGGCGACGGTGGGGAAGGAGGCACTGTCGCATGACTGGCAGAAGTCTCCGCTCCGCGCAA
>JBJSWM010000536.1:0-2594 GCA_046085865.1 Pirellulaceae bacterium | reverse complement strand
CGTAGCCACCGTCGCCAGACGGTGGAAAAGACCTTTGGTTGCGCGTGCTACGATTCACCTTCTTCGTCGCCACCGTCGCCAGACGGTGGAAAGGGGCGTTGGTTGCTAGCCGGATGCCCCACCACTTGGCTGGTGCGAGATCTTCATCTGTTTTTCGTTCGCGAACCTATTGGGCCACTCGCATTTTGGATCGGTTTCGATCAATCTTTTGAGGATCGAATCGCATCGTCTGGATGCGGCCTGACTATTCCTCTGCTTGGATCGAACATGTCCTGGATGCCCTTGTCGCTGCGCGGAGATTGCCATGCAGCCGATCTCGACGATCCGATCGCCCTGGTGCGATGCTGCGCCGAAAACCTCTGGTCGACCTGGGATCCTGAATTCCAGCAGTACTTTCAAGGGCTTGATCCCCAGGGAATGGCCTCTTGCGAAGGCAATCCCTGGGTATGGCTGAAACGACTCAATCCCTCCCAGTTGGAATCGTTCCGACAAGACATGGCGTTCGGTCGCGCGGTAACCGCACTGCACGAACGGTATGAGGGCTACATGCAACAGTCGCGGTTGTGGAGCCGCCGGGAGGCAGCGGGGCTTCGGGCGCGGCCCGTCGCCTACTTCTCTGCTGAATTCGCTCTTCACCCTTCCCTCCCCATTTATTCGGGTGGGCTGGGTGTGCTGGCCGGCGATCATTTGAAAACCGCCAGCGATCTTGGGATTCCTTTGGTTGGCGTGGGCCTCTTCTACTCCCAAGGCTACTTTCAGCAGGAGATCGATCCGCATTGGTTGCAGCGCGAAATCTACAGCGATCTACCACTGGAACATTTGCCCGTGTCGCCGATTCGCGACGGCGGCGGGAGGCAGGTGGAGGTGCGCATCGATCGCCATGCCGGGCCGCTTTATGCAAGGCTCTGGAAGCTTCTAGTAGGCCGTGTGGTGCTGGTGCTGCTGGACTGCAACACCCAGTCCAACAGCCCCTCCGACCGGATGATCACTCAGCGGCTTTACGGCGGCGATCGCCAGACTCGCATCGCGCAGGAAATCGTCCTGGGGATCGGGGGCGTGCGAGCTCTTCGGGCACTTGGGATCCATCCCTCGGTGCTTCATCTGAACGAGGGGCATAGCGCGTTTGCCAGTCTGGAGTGGGCTAGGCAGGCGATGGAGGTGGAGGGGATTGGGTTCGATTCGGCGTGGGAACAGCGGCATCCGGGAATCGTTTTCACCACGCATACCCCAGTACCCGCTGGGCACGATCGCTTCAGCGGCGACCTGATGGAAGAGTATCTGGGACCGATGCGAAATCAGTTGGGAATTCCCCAAGATCGCTTGGTGAATTTAGTCACCGAGTCCCCCCCGCATCCCTACGAACCGCTCTGCATGACCGCTCTAGCGCTTCGCGCAGCAGCTCGCACCAACGGCGTCAGCGCCCTGCATGGCCGAGTCTCTCGCTCCATGTGGCGAAGCCTTTGGCCCTCCAGGTCAGTCGATGAGATACCGATCTTTCACATCACCAATGGAGTTCATCTGGGAACTTGGTTGGCCGAGTCTTGGAGTCATGTTTGGGATGGTTTGCTGAGAAAGGGGTGGCAGGAGTGGATCGATCAGCCAGAAACTTGGGAACCGGTAGCTGAGCTTGATCGCAGCCAGTGCTGGACAACCCATCAGCAATTGAAGCAACAGTTGCTGGATTTCATCGTCAACTACCGAGTCCAACTGGCGGCCAAGGCCGCGATGGATCCGACGGAGTTGTTGCATGAGCATGCCGAAGTGGGGCCAGGCGACTGGAGACGCGATGTGTTGACGATCGGTTTTGGACGACGTTTCGCATCCTACAAGCGGGCTCATCTTCTGTTTCAGGATTTGGATCGTTTGGCGGAGTTGGTCGGAAATCCAGAGCGACCGGTGCAATTGCTATTTGCGGGTAAAGCTCATCCTCAGGATCATCCCGGGAAAGCGATTTTGCAGTCGATCGCACAATTGCAGCAAGACCGACGCTTTCGAGGTCGCCTGATTTTCCTGCCCAATTACGACATGCAGATTTGCCGCGCGATGGTTCAGGGCGTCGACCTATGGCTCAATACGCCAAGAAGGCCACTGGAGGCGTCGGGAACCAGCGGCCAGAAGGCAGCGCTGAACGGGGTGCTGAATGCCAGTATCCTTGATGGTTGGTGGGCCGAAGCGTACGACGGGACCAATGGATTTGCCATCGGGAAAGGGGAGGGGCATGCCGACGATGCTGCGGCCGATGCGAGGGATGCTGGGTACTTGATGGAGCTATTGGAGTCGCAGGTGGTACCGCTGTATTATCGCCAGAGCGATCTTGGGATTCCGGAAGGATGGATCGACCGCATGAAGGATTCGATTCGAACCTGTTCCTGGCGATTCAGCAGTCATCGGATGTTGGCCGACTATGTCCGGCATTCGTATCTTCCGGCCGCCGGGTTGGTTCAGTCCCCCAGTCGAATTCCATGACGGGATCCGTCCGCAAATACAGCCGCTCACTGGCCGTTGGGTTATCGCTCGCGGAAATCAGCTTCGTAGCCACCGTCGCCAGACGTTGGAATAGGACGTTGGTTGCGCGCCAGTAAGATCCCTTTTCT
>JBJSWM010000535.1:0-1894 GCA_046085865.1 Pirellulaceae bacterium | reverse complement strand
ATCTGCAACAATGGCATCTTCACGCAATCGCTTGGCGGCGTCTTGCGGATCATGCTGGAAGCGAGGAGCGCGTTGCCTATTTGCAGCGTGCGGCAGACGCCTACCGAATGTGGGGAGCCTCACGGATCGCCGCATCTTTGGAAAGTACGCTTGGCGACCATTCGAATCAGTCAGGCTAGTCAATCACTTGAGAAGGGATGGGAATCGATGAGCTATCTGCAGGTGCCGAGAATCCACTTTGCCGGGCAGTTCTTTACCGACCCTTCGACAGTGGATAACGATCCAGCCCATTACACCGAGGGAGATCTGCGACCATCTCCCTGGCAGGATCCGTTTGGCCAGCATCGGTTTCAGTTTCGCAATTGCACCATTCGGTCTGCCATCGATTTGGAGGGGAAGCGAGTCAACGATCCGCGTTTGATCGGGATTTCGATCGAGTCGACTGATCTGCCCAGCGAGGCGAAGTTGGCGGATCTGGATGTCTACCAGCAGGGGGTGTCGACCATCTATGGACTGTCGCTGAAGCTCACTTTCCCCGACGGGTCGACATTGACGGGCACCATGGACCCGGCGGTCCTTAATGGAGTTGCATTCAATACAGTGCTTCCTCAACGCGGCTGGAGGCGAGAAGACTCCTACGGGCAGGGCAGCTATGGTGGGGACAGCGTCGCGCGTGGCGTCTTTCAGAGTCTCGTCCGATTTCTGCTCAATGGCTGGGTGCAAAACCAAATCCCTTTGCTCAATCAACTGGTTCAAAACACCGCCAGCGATGCCGCCTCGATCATTCTCTCCATTCGCATGACGCTGGATGCGTACATCAACAACCCGGAGAACGCCAACTACCGCATCGGACGTCTGGTTGGGGCTCTTGGCACCTGGCAACCCAACCAGCCAGTGGCGACTCCCGGACATCGCTGGCTGACCGCGATTGAATCTCCTGATGAGATCGCAAGCAAAAATCCAGACAAAACGCCCCCTTGGTACGTGCCCGCTTTCTACGATGCACCTTTCCTCCTCGATGAACGTCGCAAGTGTCTCGTGTTCGACCTATCCAATAGCGTCGCTACTGAATCGGTCGGTGGGCCGCCGGTCGACACCGGGACCTTGACTGCCATCGACAGCGGAACACACGAACCGCTTGGGAAGGTTCACTACTCTTCCTTCCTCTACGAAAACGGCTCGGGAATCTGTGAGATCCCTCTGGATGACAATGGCCTCCAGCGAGCTCGCGAGAATTCCATTCAGCTGCTGACTTCCAGGGAGGATATTGGTCCATCAGCCATCTGGAACGAGCAGCCGGATGGTTTGCATTTGGCGATGGATGATCGGGTGCTGCGAGTTCCCGGTGCTCCGGGCACCATCCGAACCGCTCGGGCTCACTTGACGCGATGGGGACGTCCGGTACCAAACGCACCTCTGGAAGTTCAGGTAGTTTCGGTGACCAATACCGACGGAAAACTACCAGCCGGCGCCACCGTGCCTCCCATCTATCCTGGCAACACGCCGAAGGCGGAAGGAGCGATCGAAGCGAAGATCGCGAGGACGGATGAAAATGGGTTTGCCGTCGTCTCCATCAAAGTGCTCAAGGATCCCGGCTCCAGAACCCCGCAGCTCGACGGCCAGCTCTATTTCCTCTATCCGTCGTTGGATGGTCAGCCTGATCTGACCCAAGAGTTACGATTGAGCGTTCTGGCGTGGTCGGACTTCCCGGTCGATAAGCAAATGACTTGGGAGGAGGTTCGCGACATCATGGCTCCCTACGTCAAACTGTATCCGTCCATGCGGGAACGGCTGGATCTTTCGGACCCCACTAGCTTTGAGATCTACTCGAAGAACCCACCCTTCAATCGAGGGTACTATGGCACCCCCGACGGCTTCAAGATACTTGACCGCA
>JBJSWM010000534.1:0-5785 GCA_046085865.1 Pirellulaceae bacterium | reverse complement strand
TTGGGCCTGAAGAAATAATGTCGGCCCGCTGGGCCTTAGGAAATAATGCCGTCCCGTTGGTCATGGGGAACCACTGCAGGAACGTTTGGGCCTAAGGAGGATCGGATCAATCCCTAATCCATCAACCCTTGGGGATGCGGTCCAAAAGACGTCCTGGGCTTCCCATCGCGTTGTAGCCGCCATCGACGTGAAGCACTTCGCCGGTGATCCCATCGCTGGAGGGGCTGAGCAGAAAGGCCCCGGTGCGGCCCACTTCTTCGTGGGTGATATTGCGAGCCAGCGGCGCCATGTGCTCGTACAAGTCGAGCATTTCATCAACGCCTGCTGCGCGGCCGGCGAGCGTCCGTAGCGGACCAGCGCTCAAGGCATTGACGCGCACCTGCTTCGGTCCCAGATCATAGGCCAGATAGCGCACGGTCGCCTCGAGAGCGGCTTTGCAGATCCCCATCACGTTGTATCCAGGAACGCACTTCTCGCCCCCAAAATAGCTCATCGTCGCCACCGACGCCCGCTCGGAGAACCACGGGCTGGCGGCGTTGGCGACTGCGATCAGGCTGTAACAGCTGACATCCATCGCCAGCTTGAACCCCGCACGGCTGGTTTGGATGGTATCCCGGGAAAGATCGTCTCGATCGGCGAAAGCGATCGAATGAAGAAGGAAATCGAAGCTCCCTAGTTTTTCGGCAGCCATCTGCATGAAGGCAGCGATCTGTTCGTCGCTTTGGACATCCAAAGGTTCCAGGAAGGCAACATTCTGTGGGTACTGATCCGTCAGTTGGCTGACGCGTCGCCGATTCCGCTGACGCTCATCGTCGGGCCGATCGGGGAGGTGGGAAAATCCGCAGCTTCCCCCCTGCTCCATCACCGTCCGAGCAATCGCCCAGGCGATTGAGTTTTCATTGGCGACGCCGAGAATCAGTCCCTTTTTCCCTTCAAAAAGCATGGGCTCTACCTTCCTGTCTATGGATATTGGCCTGTCGATCGGCTGGTGGTTCGGGTGACGAACCGTGTAGGACAACCATTGCGATCGGGTGCATCAGCGAGGATTAGGATCCCTTCGTACCCGAAGAATACCTAAAAAACTTCTGGCATGTTAGGCCGGTTCTGGGTCTGCGAGCGGCGGTGGGAATTGGATGGATCGCTGCGGGAGTGGAAGTCGCGATCGCCGTAATCGGGGGAAATGCAGTCGTTTCCTGAAGTCACGGGGTTGCGGTCGCGGCAATGATGCGGGCGTCCGGTTGGTAGAATCGTGAAGAGAAGACTTTGGTCGCTTCGTCGGCCATAACAGGGACGATTCAGCCGATGGACTCGAGTGACTGACGATGGACGACGGTCAAACCACAGGCAGGCGATCGCGCGGGATCGGGATCGTCGTGATTTCCACGGCAACGCTGCTGGCCCTCTGGCTTGGGATGGACGCGATCGTTTCGTCACCGGAGGGAATCTCGAGTCTTCCTGATAGCGGGGGGAAGCATCGCGTCGTTGGTCACTCGATGGAGCCCTCGCTGAGGGGAAGACGCTTGCCTGCCGTTTGCTCGCGATGTGACGCCTCGATGCAGGTATTTGAAAGTCGTGGAGTGTCGCCGTCGTGGCTTTGCCCGCATTGTGGCGAATCCTTGCAGCTGGTTGGGGCAGGCGGATCGGAAGGGGAGTTGTTGTCCGTTCAACCGCTGGGGCAAGGGGATCGGGTGGCGCGAGACGATTTCGTTGTATTTCAAGACGCGGCGAGCGGTCAGTGGCATGTCAAAAGGGTGGTGGGCTTGCCAGGAGAGAGCTTGGCGATTGATGGCGGGGACTTGGCAATCGATGGCCAATTGATTCGCAAGTCGGTTTGGCGTTTTCTTCAGTCGGCAACGTTGCTTGCCGTCTGGAATCCTGAATCCCCGGCGTCCGATCGTTGGCATCGTCTCGATGGTCAGGAGGCCGTGCTCAGCTATCGGCATCGGAGCCCCTGGCCGCGTAAGGCATCAGACTATTCGATGCAACCTGCCTCCATCGCGGATGAGGATTGGCGAGACGCTGACCAGTCATGGCCGATAGTGACCGTCGATGACGTGGGGATGGTGATCGACCTTTCCAATCCCTCGGCGGGGTTCTCGATGGAGCTGGAGGGCTACCATCCTGCCGGGCGATGGCAGGTGCGGTTGCATCGAATGGAATCTGGAGTTTGGCGAGCCGCGGTGGGAACCTCTGAATCACTCAAGTGGCAGCGATCCCCGGCAGTGGAGTTGAAAGCTTCTTCCTCTTCGTCGGCCCGTATCGTTGTCGCTCATGTCGATTCAGCGGTAAGAGTTGGGATTGAAGGCGGCGACGAGCACTGGTGGGTGTGGCCATTGCCATCCCCATCGCAGGTTGGGGTAGCCGTGGAAAGCCAGGGAGAGTCGGCTGTTTCAGCGACCCAGCCATTGCAGATCCGATGGTTGAAGGGGGCTGGAAGTGTGACCAAGGCCAGGGTGGTTCGCGATGTTCACTACCGTGGGCCGCATGGGGAAGCATCTTGGGAAACGCTGGTGCCCGTTGCCCATCTCTTCCTTCTTGGCGACCATCCTTCCGGGAGCCTGGATAGTCGACAGCGGGGTCCTGTGCGGCAGGAGTCCAAGTCGCTTTTTGGTCGCGTGGAGGGGCCGGGTTCATGGAGCGATAGGATGGAGCTTCAGGAAAGCGATTTGGGATCGCGAAAGACAGTTGTTTTACCTTGATTTTATGGGGTTTGGAGCGTTTCTGGCCCGTTGTGGAAAGTGGTGGAAAAAGCTAGAATGGCGAGTCTTATTGAAAAGAGGTTTGGAACCTCCGCCGGGGCCCGCTACCACAGGGAAGAGTCCGTTCGTTCGCAAGGTCGGCGGCGCCCACTTGTTCAAGGAAACACATCGTGTCGAATGTCCCACCTGATGACTCCATCCCCGATGCCGCTGACCTTCCGACCGCAGATGATGAAGGAGGCGGTTCCAATGAGGGGCGGATGGTCGATCAGCCGATTGAAGACGAACTGCGGGACAGTTATCTGACCTATGCAATGAGCGTGATTGTTTCCCGCGCTCTGCCCGATGTGCGTGATGGACTCAAGCCAAGCCAGCGGCGCATCCTGGTGGCGATGAACGATTTGAATCTTGGTCCTGGCGCTGCGCGCGTCAAGTGCGCCAAGATCTCAGGGGATACCAGCGGTAACTATCACCCGCACGGAGAAGCGGTGATCTATCCGACGCTGGTGCGCATGGCGCAGGAATGGAATATGCGCCATGTCCTGATCGACAAACAAGGGAATTTCGGATCGATCGCTGGCTTGCCTGCTGCGGCGATGCGGTACACCGAAGCCAGGTTGTCCCCTGCTGCGGCGGCCATGCTGGACGACCTGAAGCTGGATACGGTCGACTACATTCCCTCCTATGACGAATCCCGCACGGAACCGGTCGTTCTGCCATCGAAATTCCCCAATCTTCTGGTCAACGGAGCGACTGGGATCGCTGTGGGGATGGCGACCAGCATTCCTCCGCACAATCTCCGAGAAGTTTGTGAAGCACTGGTGCGCGTGATCGACGAACCAGAAGTGTCGATTGAAGAGCTTTGCGAAATCATTCCAGGACCTGACTTCCCGACGGGCGGTGTGATCTGCGGACGCTATGCCATTCGACAAGCCTATCGCACCGGCAGGTCTACGATCATCGTGCGGGCGCGGCCTTCGATCACCGAGGAGCGCAATCGGTCCAGGATTATCGTTCATGAGATCCCCTTCCAACAGCAGCGAGACCGCGTGGTCGAGCGGATTGCACAACTGGTGCGAGAGCAGCGCATCAAGGGTATATCGGCGATCCGCGACGAAAGCGATTTGAAGGAGCCGGTCAGGCTGGTCATCGAGATCAAACAAGGGCACGATCCCGAGGTGGTGCTCAATCAGCTCTATCAGTTCTCGTCGCTCCAAGATTCCTTCTCGATGATTTTCCTTGCCCTGGTCGACGGAAAGCCCAGGGAGCTGAACATCAAAGAATTGCTTCAAGAATTTCTCCGTCATCGCGTGTTGGTCATCCGTCGACGGACACAATTTTTGCTGGCTAGAGCCCGCAAGCGTCGCCATACGGTTGAGGGGTTGCTGTTGGCATTGGCCAATATCGACGAAATCATTCGGATCATCCGTGCCAGTCGCACGCAGGCAGAGGCTAAAGTTGCGTTGATGGGGGTCGATTGTCCTTCAGCGATGATGGAAAGGGCTCTAGGACCTGCGGGGTATTCGGAATTCCAAAGGGAACGAGGCGTCGCCGATTCGTACCAACTCACCAGCGTTCAAGCCGACGCCATCCTGCGAATGACCCTCGGGCAGTTGGCTGGTCTCGAACAAGAGAAGCTGGCGGAGGAACACGCGGCACTGCTTGCCGAAATTGAGAACCATCTGACGATTCTCTCCGATTCGAAAAACATCTATGCGATCATCAAGGAAGAACTTCTGGAGATGGCCAAGAAGTTCGGAAACGATCGCAGGACGAAGATCGACGAACAGGAAGTGGGGAACTACAACCTAGAGGATCTGATCACCGAAGAAACCATGGTGGTGACGATTTCTCATCGCGGGTACATCAAGCGAGTGCCGGCCACCACCTACCGGGCTCAGCGCCGAGGCGGGAAAGGGATCGCAGGAGCGAAGACTGAGGAAGAGGATCCGATCGAGCACCTGTTTGTGGCCAGCACGCACGCCTACCTGCTGTTCTTTACCAATACTGGAAAGGTCTACTGGCAGAAGGTATATGAGATTCCGTCGCTCAGCCGTGAAAGCAAAGGACGGGCGGTGGTGAATCTTTTGAATTTGCAGCCCGAGGAAAAGATACTCGATTGCGTGCCGGTGCGTGACTTCAATCTGCCGGGCCATTTTTTGATGATGGCGACACGAAAGGGAGTGATCAAAAAGACCCCTCTAGAGGCTTACAGCCGACCTAAAAAGGGTGGCATCATCGCCATCAAGCTTCGGGAAGGTGACGAACTGGTCGATGTCGTTGTCACCAAGCCAAACGATCAGATTGTCCTGGCCACTGCAGGTGGTCGCGCTATCCGCTTTGCCGAAGCGGATGCTCGACCCATGGGCCGGAACACCTCTGGCGTCAAGGGGATCTCTCTGAAGAAGGGGGATGAGCTTGTCGGAATGGTCGTGGCTGATCCAACCGCAACGTTGCTGACTGCCTGTGTCAACGGTTATGGGAAGAGAACAGAGTTTGGGCCCGGAGATGAATTGGCCGGTCGAGATGCCGCGCCCCTACCCGATGAAGAAGGTCTGGATTTGACCGAAGGGGTCGATGCGACCCCAGTGGAACCGGTAGAGCCAGAAGAGACCGACGATGTAAGCTCGTCCAACCGCTATCGGACTCAGCGCCGCGGTGGGATGGGAGTGATCGACATCAAGACCACCAAGCGCAACGGCCGAGTCGTTGCAATTTCTCGGGTCGATGACAGCGACGAATTGATCATGATGACCTCGCGTGGAAAAGTTCAACGCGTCCTCGTTCGGGAGATCAATGTGATCGGACGCAATACGCAAGGGGTTCGGATCATGAGCCTTGATGAAGGAGACACGCTTGCAGCGGTTGTGCGAGTTCCTTCTGGAGAGACTTCGCAGCTTGGGGACGAGCCGGTGGGAGACAAGCGACCGGCACCGCCTTCAAGCCTTTCGAATGGTCTAGAGGAAGATCCGGAAGGCACCTCAACGGCGGAGGATGAGGAAGAGAATGCTTGATCCTAAGATCGCGGTGAGCCATCGACTCGTCGGATCGTCGGATGTTGCAGGTGGGGCGGAGAATTCATTCGA
>JBJSWM010000533.1:0-11716 GCA_046085865.1 Pirellulaceae bacterium | reverse complement strand
CTTGCATGGCAGGTGTCCCTTGTTAGGCTTGCCTTGCATTGAGCTTCCAGTTGCGACGTAGAGTGTTGCAAATGCAAGCGCCAGCATTTGTCATTACAGCAGCAGCCGGAGGACCACATCGGTGGAATTTGATCACGGATACGAACTACTGGAGCAAGCGGAGTGCAAAACTCTTTGTTCATCTTCCCTTTGAATCTACATTAACCGACAAACAAAAGCTTGCATAGGATCTTGTCGCCCACAACCATCCAGAGGCTGGCACGCTCAGGACTCCATGCGACTGGAGGCAGCCCCGATACCATCTGAACGGCTTCCGGCAACCGCAATCGCGTGGGAACATCGGGAAAGCCGCGCTGAGTCAGCAGCAGACTGGCATCTTGTCGATCGAACGTCAGTATGCCACCGGCGTCTACCGCGAGAATCACTGCGGACGGGGGAACGACGTTTTGCGCCAGTCTTTGTCCTGTAGCTGGATCGACCCAGGCCACTTGATCTAACGGGTCGCTGATCAATACCCAGGGCTGATTCAGTTTCCAACCAGAAGCAAGTTGCCAAGAACCAGTGACCGGCAATGTCACCGATGGCTGTTGGACCCAGGCACCTTCGATCTCCTGGTAAACCACCATGCGGCTTGATGCAGAGCCAGTTTCGACCCATGCGACGGCTTGGCCATCATCGCGCCACTGCCAGTTGGCCAAACGATCCCAGTCCAATCCCCTTTGCGGTTCGATCGCAAGTGTTTGGGGATCGATCCGGTGCAGCCGGGATCCCTCGATGCGACCTTCGGTCTCCGCCATCCATTTCCCAGCGGCTTGGGCGATGCGAGTCCAAGCGATCCCTTCCGATCCGGGGACAACCATGATCTGAGCGTTCTGGGCATCGACCACCACCAACAGCCGCTGGGTCGAAGGAGCTTCCACCAACGCAATCGCCTGGGCGCGATCGTCGCGGAAGGCTAGATCCAGTACGCGTCCTGGCAATTCGATGGATGTCTCAGGGGCTGTAGAATCCGTATGCCAATTCTGTAGTTGGCTTCCCACTGCAACCCACACGCCGCCGGAAGAGTCCTCCACGATCGATCGAATCGAACTTGGAGAATCGAGCAAGCCGGTTGCCAATTCGATCGCCTTGGGGCTTCGGAGCGATTCTTCCAGCCACTCTCCGGCCGGTTGCCCCCAAAGCGCCGGTAGATAATCCCCCTCTTCCAAAGAATCGAATCTCGCGACGCCATCCAGCCCCGTTGTCTCGAGAGGTTCCCCTGGACTCCATGTGCCATCGCGGTCGGTGTCCAGATAGACGACTCGGTCCGTCAACGGTGACTGCGTTGGTGGGTGGGGCAAATTCGCGTTGGCGTCGTCGTAGACGAACACTTCCAAGCCAGCGAGTAGGCGACGATCTTCTAAGGAATCAAAGACCAGGCGACGGACGGAGGGACGGCGCGGGCGTCGGTCCTCGAATGGTTCGCTCCTCATAACTCGCCCCGCCTTGGATTGGATTTCAGAAGAATCAAGGAACTCATCGCAACGAGGAGCGCTACGAGAGTTGCATGCACCCAGAGCGGCCCAGACGCTTTCCGCTGCAGCGGACGGAGGCCCCTCACCCCGGGTGACTCGTTACTTTCCTTTTCTCTAGTCTATTCCAACCCATAGGACGCAGGAAAGCTTCGGCTGGTCCCGAGATTTTCAACCCGATCGCTCCTTCTCCAAAAACCACCCGAAATAACTGCTTCCGATTCATCGCTGCTGGTGAAGCGACTCAGGGGTTCCAGGAATAGTGTCGGTCGACTCTGGATCGATCGAGGACCGGGAAAGGAATGCGAAAAGATCGGCGATTTCCTGGGGTTTCAGTTGTTCTTCGATCCCTTCGGGCATCAGGGACTTGGCCGCTCGTTCGATGCGGCTGATTTGATTGGCCAAAACTGTCTCGGTTTTGCCCCCCTGCATGCGGAGGGTGATTTGCTGATCGTTTTTTTCCAGGAGCAGTCCCTGGAGCACCTGCCCTTCTTCGGTCAGGACGGTGGTTCCTTCGTAGGCTTGGCCGACCACCAGAGACGGATCGAAGACGCTGACGATTAGTTGGTCGAAAGAGCCGCGACCGTTGCGGGTCAGGTTTGGTCCCACTTCGTAGCCTCGGCTTTCCAGTTGGTGGCATTGCCCACAGATGCGGTCGTAGACCTCGGCACCCTTGCGGTGGTCGCCCCGTGCTTCTTTCACGAGGAACTGCGTCATCCGTTGCACCACTTCCTGGCGACTCTTCGATTCCTCGGTGCGAATTCGGCCCCACACTTTGGACAGTTGGTCTCTGATCGGGCTGTTGGCGGGGGCTTGATCGGCGAGGATGGCCAGTTGTCGCAATTGGTTGGGACCCACCAGTTCCTTCGGCAGTTGCCCGCTCGCGATACGTTCGATCAAGTCTTGAGCGGTTGCGGGTTTTTGGCAGGCCTGTGCCACGGCAGTGGCTTGATCGCTGGCGGGGATTTGCGAGAGCGTATCGAAGAGGAGATCGACCGCCTGCGTGGGCCCCTGCCGCAGGATCTGCTCGATCAGCCATCGGTTGGACTGTGCCGGAAACTTTTTTGTTTCATCCCATTCTGCTTTCCAATCGCGCGAGGCCTTCCCCAGAGACTGAGGATTGTGGTAGAGCGATGACTGGAGTGATGCCAGCCGAGCGGCATCGGGGGCTTGGCGATCGAAAGCGATCGAACGCAGTTGTTCGATCGATGGAAGGTCTCCCGAGCAGGCCATCCAGTGCCCGATGGCATCATCGAGCGAATTGGATTTTCCGAGGCAGTTTCGCAAGGTGGGGTTACCATCCTGCCACACACTTTCGGCGATGGTGCGCGGAAGAGTCCCTTGATGGAGGGCCTGAACCATCGTGTCCATCACCTCGGCAGCGCGGTCGGGCTGTCGATCGTGCAAGGCCTGAATCATCTCGATATTCCTGGATACCTTTTGGACCGCATCCTCCCGATTCTCCGGAAGCGTGGCGATCGCACGCTGAGCGATCCGCGGCGCGATCTCCAGAAGCGCGCAGGTAGGATCGAGTTCCGGTTTTCTCATCGCCTCGACCAAACGAGGCATCTGGCGATCGAAGAGCTCTTGTCCTTGCCGCCAGATGATGCGAGGCAGCAGGGGATCGGTGCGAGGCTGGGTGGCAACGGTCAGCCAGACGTCTGCCAACCGATCGCTTTTCCATTTGCCTGCAGCGATCAGCACCTGAAGCCGCACACGAGGATCATCATGCCCCGCCAACGACTCCACCTTTTGGCGCACCTGAGCGTCTTCGCACTGATCTCCTGCCAACCTAGCCGCCCATGCGACCAGAAGGGGATCGGTCTGGTCTAGCCAATCCAGCCAGTTCGACGCTGAAATACCAGGGCGTCGGGCGCTAGCCCAGAGGGCATGGAGGCGATGATTCTGCGGCGATTGCCGATCCGCGACGCGGGCCAGCAGTCTTTGAGTTAGCGCTGGATCGTCCGCTCGCTGGTCGATCTGCAGCTGGGCTTGTCGGCGATTGAAACCATTGGGATCGGCCAGGGCAAGCATCAACTGATCGACCGATGCGGTCGAGAAATCTCCGTAGGTCGCCTTAGGGCGGCTTTCTCCATAGACGATGCGATACAGCCTGCCATGCCCACGATCGACTCCCTTGGCATCGGCCATTGCATCTTGGTAGCAGTGGTATCGATCGTACCAATCGAGCACATACAGACAGCCATCGGGCCCGACTTTTTGCGCCACGGGCATGAACCAGACATCATTGGCGGTCAGGAAGTCGGGGTTCTCCTTGCCTACATAGGTGGAACCCTGTGGTTCGACTTGGTCGACGTTGATGCAGCCGCCGTGGATGTTCCCCATGAAGAGTCGGTTTCGGTAGCTTTCCGGGTAGGCTGGCGAATCGAAGAATTCAATTCCGCAATAGGCAGCCGCCTGATGCTTGTAGTCGACGATCGATTCGATCTTCCAGGTATGTGGTGGATACGGGCCGCCCTGGCGATGGTAATAGCCGGTTTCGGTCAAGTGCCACAAATGATCGATCACGCAGGCGCTGATGAACGCGCTGCCGTCTTGGTTGAATGCGACTCCCCATGGGTTGCTGGTTCCCTCGCAGAACAGCTCAAAGCGGCGCGTCTTGGGATCGATTCGAAACAGCGCGCAGGTGAACTCGTAGACCCTCCCCTCCTGTTCGATCCGACTGGGATTGAAGACTCCATTGAGCCCGTAGAGATAGCCGTCCGGCCCCCAGGTCAGCGCGTTGGGTAGTTCGTGCGTGTCCCATCGTCCAAATCCGGTGACGACCACTTCCTGTGTGTCGGCCTTATCGTCCCCATCGGTGTCCTTCAGGAAAAGGAGATCGGGCGCGTTGGCGACCCAAACTCCCCCGTGGCCAACCGCGATCCCAGAGGGAATATTCAGCCCTTCGGCAAAGATCGTCACCTTGTCGGTCGCTCCATCGCCATCGGAATCTTCCAGGATCTTGATGCGATCGCGTCCAGGCCCGGCTTCATGCCGCGGGTATTCGAAACTCTCTGTCACATAAATCCTGCCGCGATCATCAAACGCCATCGCCACAGGATTCATGATCTGTGGCTCACTGGCCACCAGTTCGACGCGAAATCCTTCGGGCACTTGCATTCTGGCGATCGCTTCTTGCGGTGTCAGTGGTGGCCCGGGAACGCGACTTTGCTTGCGCGGGATGAACTCCTGAGCGATGCTGGTGGGGGCTCCGAGCGACCAGAGCATGGAGGGAGCCAGTAGCACCCAGAAAGCGACAAGCAGACCTGAGGGGCTCTTCGGCAGAGCGGGTGCTGGAGCGGCTAGTGGTGGGGCCATGCGAGCGATCATCGGACGCCTCCTGGAGGAAGCCGAAGGAGATGGGGGAGGTTGGAATTCTTGGCCGATTGGATAGACGATCCAATTGGCCGGCGGAGGATGCTGGACATCTACTGATTGTAATGCAATCGCACAGAATCCTGCAGCGCGGCAAGGAGAACTGGCAGAGGGGGGAGAAATGGCAGAGGGGGGAGAACTGGCAGAGGGGGGGTGGCGATGCGATCGACGCGGTCGGATAGCGATCCCTGGGAGTGCCGGTCAGTGGCGATAGATCGGTCGCATCATCCAGGCGCCTACTGCCAGGGCCACTAGGTTGGCCAGCCACATCGTATAGCCCGGCCAGTTGCCCGACTTGGCTTCATTGAGCGTCAGGCCGAAGATGGGGAAGTAGACGAAGAAGATAGGAACGATGCATAAGAGGATCGTCTTGCTGTAATCGGCCGTCCGCATCAGCACGGCCAGAGGGAGTCCGCACCAGACGAAGAAAAAGCAGCCGAAACCGGCGGCCCATCGGCGCCACGGTTCGCTTTTGAGGCGACTGAGCCGTTGTTGGCTTTGGTCCCGCGCATGGATCATCTGCTGACTGGTGCCATCTGCAAAAAGGTCGATTCGACCAAGCTGCAGAGCGGTTGCCAGATGCGCCGCCAAGGTTTGCTCATGATGGACCAGTTTCTTTCGTTCCAACTGAGCCTGCGGGCGGATCTGGCTGAGGGCATACTGGCTGGGTGCCTCGTTGTCGCGCCCTTTGCGTGTCGTCTGCTGCAGCGACAGACGCAAGGTATCGGTTCCCTCGGCAGCCAACACCCCTTCATCCGATTCGATCCGGTAGTTGACTACCTCCACCAGCAATTGGTCTTGAACCGGATCGAGCTCCAGACGCGCCTTGTCGGCGGTGATCTCGCGCGAGCTGGATCGATCTTCGTTGAAGATGGTGATCACCGGCTTGATCAACCACGGCCCCTCGACGCTGCTGACAACGATGGAGAATCCTTTTTGGTTGTTGTAAGATCCCTGAGTGCGCAGCACGCGATAGACAATTTCCTCGAAGGCATGCATGACCACCTGCTGCATCCCGGGTCTACCCCAGGATCCGGCAAGATCGGTCAGCCACACCGCCAGAGGGCTGAGGCAAAGCCCCAGAATGACTGTCGGCTTGATGAAGGCCCAAGGGGAGATACCGCAGCTTTTGATCGCCGTTAGTTCATTGTCTGCCGACAGCTTGCCGTAGGCGACGCAGACAGCCAGCAGCAGAGCGAAAGGGATCGTCATCTGCATGGCGATCGGCATCAAATAGGGGATCAGCTTGGCGATCGACCAGGTCACCAGCCCTTCGGCGACGGCCCTCTCCAGAACCAAACCGACCAGAATCAGTCCAGTGAATGCTGTCAGCAGCAGCACCAGCGGCTTGAAGATCTCGAAAAGCAGAAATCGTGTGAAAAAGGTCATCGCTTAGGAATTCCGTTTCCTTTTTCCCTTCCATCCCTCCCCCATGCTTCCGAGCGCTAGATCCATCCAGCGGCTCGTAGCCCCATTTCGATTTGGGGCGTCTGCCCGTTCAGCGATGGATGCGTCGGCTGACGTAGTCGACCAAGTCGCGGATGGTCTCGACGTCCAGAACATCATCGCCCAGCTTGATGGCGAACTGCTTCTCTAGGTCAAACGTCAGTTCGGCCATTCCCACCGAGTCGATTCCAAGCATGGCGAGGGAATCGTCGAGTTTCGGTTGCCCACCGCATTGGTTTCGGATGCGGTCCAGAATCTGCGTCTCTATCGCTTCCATGCCTTTCGCGGCTCCCGAAAAACTCTTCCAACTGGATTGGCAGCCCCTGGCATCCCCAACCGTCGGACGGCCGTCGGGGTCACGCGCTGGCTTTTCCACCAGCAGATTCCCGGCTAGTCCCAAGCCAACGCGATGCTGCCGCCGCAGATTGTAGCGAAAAACGTAAACCGATCGAAGACGGCTTTCCTTTACCCGGGGTTCCCATTCTGCGCATTTACCCTATTTGTGCGGAGCATTCGAAAGACCGCCAGCCAGAGGGTTAGCAGGACCGCCAGGAAGGTGAGCAGGGCAACGATTCCCTCGAAGCGCAGTCGTTCTCCTAGGCGCTGGACTGGGTTGGTCACTAAATCGGCGCGTTCCTGCACCAGCACCCAGAGCGCTTCGACCGGAAACTCCGACTCGGGGCGATCCGGATCGGTGGTGATGGCGACGCGCACCGGTTCCATGGCGGCGATCCATCGACCTTGGAAGGGAGTTCCTTGCTGGTGGGAGGCGAAGGGGTCGACGTACGTCGTGATCCCTCCGCTGCGCAGAGGCTTCCAAAGTGTGGGTGGGATGGTTGGCGCGCGGGGTTCTGGCGTGGAGAGGTCGCCTTGGGTGGCAAGCCGCAGGTACGGATGCTCCACAATCATCCCCTGGTTGGGTCCGGGAAGAGCTGACAGCAGGACGGCGAATCGATCGAGCGATGGAGTTGGCGACGCATCAGCGGTGGGGGAAGCGGGAGCATCGCGGGCGGGCGAGGGCCCCGGGAAAGGGAACTCTCCCAAGTTGATGGTCAGCGCCAGCACGCCGCGCACCTGCCTCTGGTCGGCTCGTGCCGCTGGATCGACCAGCGGAATGGCCAGCGCCAGTTTCCAGCGCCCGGTGCTGGTCGATGCAAAGGGTGGAGTGATATGAGGATGCCGCATCGGTTCGATCGCTCGGTCGATTTCCGCAGGATCCAGATCGCGATCGCCGCCATGGAAGTAGCTGCGATAGGCGAAGTTCTTCCCGACGGGGGAGGATTCGATCGGTTCGTCGATGGCAGCGGCGATATTCGTGCCGGTCTGATCGAGCACCAGGAGGCTGCTGAAGTGGGTGGCGGATCCATCTCGCTCTTCCGCATCGCTCCATGCCTGCAGGCGGCCGTCGACATAACGCTGCAATTGCTGGAAGGGATCGACGGAGTTCAAATCGGGGCGGGTGATTTCTCCCGGCTGTCTAGCAAGTTGCACCAAGCCCTGTTGGTGCGCGTTCTGGCAGGCGTCGAGCCGTTCCCAGAAGGGGAGTTGTCGGGATTCGTCGGAGAGGCGCCGAAGGAGTCGTTCCAGTTCGTTTTCCAGCGACCGGGCAGCCAGGGCTGCCGCGAAGGCGTTGCTGCGAAGCGACCAGTCGGTCAATTGGTCGGTCGACTCCTTTTGTGCCAGACCAATTCCGCGCGAGGAGAAGAACCCCATCACGATCAGCATCAAAAGCGGTCCGATCAATCCAAAGAGCAGCAGCGGCAGTCGACTGCGCCGCGAGCGGCGGCGTTCCAGCGACTCCAGGACCTGCTGCACGTTGGCAAAGCGATCCTCGGGACGCAAGGCTAGGCATCGATCCACCAGAGTCGCCAGTTCCTTGTCGACCCCCGGCACTCGATGATGCTCCCGCGGCGGCGCCTGTTTGCTCAGGTGTTCCCGGTACAGCGCCAGACGTTCCAGGATCCCTGGCAGGCTGTTCATCCGGGCCGACAGTTCGTCGGTGCGATGCGGCGCGTAGCCCACCAGCATGCAGTAGAGGATCGCTCCCATGGCGTAGACATCCCACTGCGCATCAGGAATGGCGTTCAGGTCGGCCTGCTCGGGCGCCATATAAAAAGGGGTTCCAAGCGAGGCGGTCGATTCGGCACTGGTGCGACTTTGGCCGAAGTCGGCCAGCCTGGGACGCCATTCGGCATCCAGCAGGATATTGGCCGGCTTGAGGTCGCAGTGCAGAATGCCGCGTCCATGAAGATGGTTCAGGCCTCGGGCGATATCGTGAATCAATCCGACCGCCTCTTGCGCGTGCAGCCTTCCTCGCACCCGAATCAGCTCTTCCAGCGAACCGTTCTCCAGATACTCCATGACGTAGTAGGGCGGTTCGGAAGCCCATCCCACTTCCAGAATCTGGACGATGAAGCGATTGGCCGACATGCGGACCATGTGCTTCACTTCTCGGCTGAGCAGGGACCAGTCGACCCCTTCGCGATGCAGATAGAATTTGACGGCGACCTTGGCACCGGTGTTGAGGTTGGTCCCCACCCAGACTTGCCCATAGGCACCGCGTCCCAGCAGCTGTTCGATGCGGTAGCCCGGTACTTCCCCCGGTGGATGCACTGCCTGCAGACTCATCTGCTCAGCCATCCATTGCTCATCCACCGATTGATGCTGGGTATAATCCTCGGGCATGTTCCATTCACCAGAACCGATCGGTCGGCCAAAAATCGCCAGCCCTCCGGGCCGCTCCATCGCGTTTCATCCTACGCGGTGCGGCCGCGGGAGAATCAGCAACCGGGTCTTTCCTTGAAATCGGCACAACCGGCTCCTTGGGTTGCTCCCAGAAGGTTTGAAACGATGAGATCTAGGATTCCAGCCGTTCTAGTCTTCGCGACCCTACTGATTCTCCCGGAACGATCGCATTCACAGGATTTGTCGGCGGCCAAGCCCCAGCCTTCCCAGAGCGACTCCCCCCAAACGGCCGGCCAGCTTCCCATGATACCGCTCGACCAATTCCGACCTCAGCCCAGGTTGCGGGTCGTCCGAGAAGAACCTCAGCGGGCCACCTACCCGGTGGTGGATGTCCACACCCACCCCACGATCCGGCTTCGGGATGATCCGGACTCGCTATCGCGTTACGTGGCGCAGATGGACCAGATGGGAATCGCCGTATCGATCAGCCTGGATGGCGGAATGGGGGAGCGGTTGGTTGAGCATATTCGCCTTCTGGAGAGCCGCTGGCCGAATCGCTTTGTCGTCTTCTGCCATCTGGACTTTCAGGGAGGCCAGCCCGAATCGAAGCCCGAGCGATGGCCCTGCAACCAGCCAGATTTTGTGAGACGCTGCGTGGAGCAGTTGAGGGAGGCCAAGCGGGTGGGAGCCTGCGGGATGAAGGTATTTAAGCAGTGGGGGCTAGGGTACCGAAACTCCGACGGTTCGCTGGTGCGGCTGGATGACCCGCGCTGGGACCCCATCTGGGAGGAGTGCGGCAAGCTAGATTTTCCGATTCTGATGCACACCGCCGACCCTAGTGCCTTTTTCGAGCCGATCGACGCGAGGAACGAACGGTTTGAGGAGCTTTCCAGGAGACCTCAGTGGGCGTTCCCGCCCGACCGATTCCCGACGCGGGAGGAGTTGCTGGAGGCGCGTTTGCGTGTGGTGGCAAGGCACCCGCAAACCCGTTTCATCGCAGCCCATCTTGGGAACGATGGGGAGGATCTCCAGCAGGCTGCACAGTGGCTGGACAAGTACCCCAACCTGCTGCTGGAAATTGCCTCCCGCATCAGCGAGCTGGGGCGTCAACCGTACAGTGCGAAGGAATTTCTGGAACACTACGGCGATCGGGTTCTTTTCGGTACCGACGGTCCATGGCCAGCCGAACGCCTGCGGCGATACTGGCAGTTTCTTGAAACGCGGGACGAGTATTTTCCCTATTCCGAGAAAGAGTTCCCCCCTCAAGGACTCTGGCAGATCTACGGCGTCGACCTATCCGACCAGACGCTCCGCAAGCTCTACCATCGCAACGCCATGCGCTGGGTTCCCGGGGTCCAGCAGCGACTTGAGAAGCTAGGGGTTCTCGAAGGTATCGAGCCACCGGCCGATCTGCCCGGTAGGTAGTCGCGACCGCGGTCAGGCGAGGGAAGGCAGGCCCTGTAAAGGCTCTTCAAGCGATTCCGGCTTTCAGCAAAAAGGGTTGAACCGAATGCGACGATTCGGCCGATGGAAAGGAAGGTGAACGGGGCTTCCGGAATCGAGCCCCACGCTTGCGAATCCTCTAGAGATTTCTTTTAGCAGGTACGGTTGGTCCATGCCGCAATTTCCGATCGAGTCGATGAGAGAGCGATTTCTTGCTTACGTCTGCGACCAGGGGGTCAACCTCGAAGAGCCGCTTCGCGAGTCGCTGTTGATCCAGAATGGATCGTTCTTTGGACGGCGGATGGCGCTCCATGGATTCCAGATCGTCTGGTTCGCTGAAGAAGACCACGTCAAACTCTACAACCCGCTTACCGGTTTGGTGTTTTCTGGGCCCACCCGCTCGTGGCTCGATTCCGGCACCACATCGCAGGTCGCCTGACCTTATAGGATCCGGGCTGCCCCATCGGGTCGCTACATGTCCGATGAGCGAAGCGTTTAGAATCGACCCGATGCACCGCGACTGAGCCGGTGCCAGTCATCTCAGGATCGATGGAAGAGGATCTTCCTGTCGATTCGTTTTTGAAGGGAGCCGCTTTCCATGCTGAAGACCGATCTCTTGCATCCTGGCATTCTTTCCGCCACGGCTCGCTGTGGACACCACGCAAAAATCCTGATCGCTGACGGCAACTACCCTGCTTCGTCCAAGAAAGGACCTGCTGCAGAGGTGATCTGCCTGCAGCTGATCCCCGGTGTTCCCACCGTCGCTCAGGTTCTGGAAGCCCTGCTTCAGACAGTGCCGATCGACGAGATCTACATCATGGGGATCGATCCATCCGACCCCTATTCCAAAGTGGGTGAACCACCGGCCTGGGGCGTTTACCGGGAACTGCTGAAAAAGTACGCCCCCGATAAATCGCTGGGGTCGATCATGAAATGGGACTTCTACCAAGCGGTCCAATCGGATGACCACGTGCTGACGATCCAGACGGCCGATCAGGCCCTGTGGAGCAACGTCTTGCTGAGCGTCGGGTGCCGCATGCCCGGTTGATCGAACACCAGCATCGACCATCGTCTCACGGAGGCACCAAGGTACGGAGGAGGGGGCTTGGGATTTCCTGAACCCCATCCAGCTGGATGATTCTCTGTAACTGCGTGCCTCTGTGAGATTCTCTTGTCCGGCAATGCCCATTTGGCTTTCACGGAGGCACCAAGGCACGGAGGAGGGGACTTGGGATTTCCTGAACCCCATCCAG
>JBJSWM010000532.1:0-2199 GCA_046085865.1 Pirellulaceae bacterium | reverse complement strand
GGTATTCGGCGACGAACCGATCTCAGATTGGCCAAGACTGGCTGTCTTCGCGTTAGGGGTGATTCTTCATGGAATCCTTACCGGTCGTGTACCATGCCCGGAAGTCGAGCCACAAGCCAGCCTGGGATTTCAGGTCATCCGGCAGCAGTCCAATGACGATGCCGGCGATACCAAAAGTCTAAGAACTCCAAGGGAAATCGACCGATCGATTCCGAAGGCTCTGGAGGCGATTTGCTTGAAGGCGATGAGCCAGACTCCGAACAAGAGATATGCGACCCCGATCGATCTGTCCAACGACCTGGAAAGGTGTCTCGCTAACCAGCCTGTCAGTGTTGTTGCCGAAAGCTGGCTGGACCGCGTCTCGCGGTGGATGCACAACAACAGGAAGCTGACAGTAGCATCCCTTCTGCTGGGATCGATGTTGGCGGTGACAACCGGCGTGATCGCGTTTCAGCAAAACAGGTACAGCGCCAGCGTGGCCGAAAAATCCCAGCAGTTGTCGAAGATGCTGGCACGCGAATCGCAACTTCGGCGAGAACAGGAGCTGGCCAGCCAGCGGGCGGAACTCCAGGAAGCGGTCGCCAGAAAAAGGGAGTCACTGGCACTGCGCGCCCTTCAGTCCTACACCGATGCTATCTCCAGCAATGAAACGCTTCGCAACACAGAGGCGCTTGCACCGGTGCGCCGTGAATTGCTGGAGAAACCGCTGCAGTTTTTCGAGCAGATCCAGCAGGAGGAGTCTTTGGGGACGGAGCCGTCCTGGGAATACATGGAGCGATTGGCAAGAACGTCCGAGGATCTTGCGAAACTGAGTTTCGAATACGGCGATCCAATCCAGTGTGCCCAATGGGTCGATCGTTCGATTGAACGCTTCCAGCAACTTGTCGAGATGGCAAGAAGCGACATGCTGGAAGGACTTGCGAACGATGTTCGGCTTCGGAGACTCGCGCTTTCCCAGCTGTCGCTAGCAGGAAGTTATCGCCTGCGCGCCGCGTTGCAGATGTCGATCGACAGGTCGAAAGCCGAGGAATCACTGAAGCTAGCGGAGAATATTCTAGAAGGGGTCGAGGAGTCGATCGAGTGGAAGGAACGGCTGCTGGAGGTTCGATCCCTCGTCAATTCGATCGGTGCACTGCTGGCAGCGGAGATGCGCGATGTCGAGCGGATGGCGAAGCGATTTGAACAAGCTGTTGCGGATCGAAGAGAGTTATTGGAGTTGGCGAAGAAGGGGGAAGGGAGTGAGTCGCCGGAAGGTCTCCGAAAAATCGATCTGTGGGAGAGTGACTTGCAGCTTCTCCTTCACGATCGCGCTCACGTTGGCTTGGTCCTCCGGCATGGCGATACCGACCAGCATCTCAATCAGTTAAAGCACCATACACAGTGGCTGCAGCGACGGATCGACAAAGGAGATACCTCCGAGCGAAATCGCCTCTCGCTGGCTTGGACCTTGAGAAACCTCGGCATCAACCAGAGAGAATTGGGACGACTGGACGAAAGCGAAGTGTCCCTGCAGCAGTCTGTGCTGCTTCGGAGGGAATTGGTCACTCTCTATCCAAGTACGACGCGCTACCGAGCGGATCTCGCAAGCACCCAAGGTGACTTGGCGATTACTTTCAAACGCAAGGGCTTGGTATCAAAGGCAATCGAAAGTGCACGGGAATGTGTCGAAGCCTATCGCAATCTGGTCGACCAGAGTCCCCACTTCATGGTTCATGCCGCTGATTTCATCCTATATTTGCATGATTATGGCCACATGCTGGCGGACGATTATGAGGATGTAAAAAGCCAGCAAGCCTTCCAGCAGTCGTACGAAATGGCCAGGAAGATCATGGAGGTCAATCCTGAAAGACTGGAGGGCCAGCCGCTTTGGCCTGAATTGCTATTGCATCAATGTGGCGCCCGCATGCTGCAAGGAGATTGGAAGGAGGCGTCCGAATGCTTCGCATGGTACTGGTCTGCCAAACGATCTTCGCCAGCTTTGTCGAGCATGAACGACAGGAACCTGCTAGAGGTGCTGGATCTCTGGGAGTACTGCTGCCAGCGGTGCGGCGACACCGAGGCAATCGACCGGGTGAAACAACTGCGTCAAGATGTTTTGGGGCGGAGCGATAGCGGCGATTTGGCCACAGTCCAGTCAGAGGGTCTGCTGGGAACTGTCCTGGAGTCGGCGAGGCGGGCCGCGAAACGTTTGCCGATGGC
>JBJSWM010000531.1:0-4994 GCA_046085865.1 Pirellulaceae bacterium | reverse complement strand
CCGCTGCGATGAGAGGATGAGATTCCCCTGGTCATCCAGGTGCTGGAAAATGTCGCCGACCAACTGCTTGAGATGGTCGCGGCTCTGGCGCGTTTGTTGGACTGCCAGGTTGGCTTCCTGGAGCAGCGTCTGGTTGTGCTGCGCCAGCTGCAGCGCAATCCGTCTCTGTTGCTCGCGGTCTCGGTAAAGAAATGTCATGGCAACCGCGAAGAGAACCAGCGCCGTCAGCAAGGCGGTCCCAAAAACCACCAGTGGTTTCCGATTCCGGAGGGCAGCTTTACGGAGCCGATCGCTCCAACTGGGTGGTCTGGCAAGGATGGGTCGAAACGCCAGGAATCTCTCCAAGTCCTCTGCCAGGGCGCCGGCATCGCAGTAGCGATCATCAGGGACTCTGGCCATCGCTTTGTTGAGGATGGTTTCCAGGTCAGGTGGAAATGACGGAATCAGACGAGTCAGCGAAAGGGGTTCCTGCTGCTGGAGCCAGCTTCGGTATCCTTCCGGACCTCCCGTGTAGGGTGGCGATCCGGCCGCCAAATGGTATAGGGTCGCCCCCAGGCTGTAGATATCGCTGCGATGATCGATGCGGCCTGGAATCACCCCGGCCATTTCCGGGCTGATGTATCCGATGGTGCCAATCAAAGTTGCGGTGGCCTGATCGCGAATTCGAGGGTCTGCCAGTCCGAAATCGGTCAGCCAAAGATGGCCATCTTTCCCCATCAGCAGGTTGCCCGGCTTGATATCGCAGTGGAGAACACCCATCCCATGGGCGTATCCGATCGCATGGCAAAGCGCGATCCCCAGCCGTGCGATGCGCTCTGGAGCCATCCCCGAGACGGCTTGAAATCGACTCTGGGAGCGCCTTTGCCCATCCGAGCGGTCGCATCTCCCTTGCGTTGATGAAAGTGTGTTCTCAAGCGATTTTCCATCGACGCATCGCATCACGATGAAGACCATCCCATCCTGCTCCCCCACGTGGTAGATCGGCAGAATATGCGGGTGTTCTAGAGAGGCTGCGATCGATGCTTCCTGGATGAATCGCGCCTGCATCAGGGGGCTTTGCCATCGCTGTCGAATCAACTTGATCGCAACGTGACGATTGAGCTTCGCATCGTACCCTTCATAGACAACCCCCATCGCCCCCCGGCCAAGCAGCCGTTTCAGCTGGTAGTTGCCGATCGTCTTTCCCGCCAAGTTGCGATCTTCCAGTTCAGGGCTCAAGTCCCCCTCGACAAACGAATCTCCATTTCCAACCAGCGTGGCGCGGGAACCAGGATCGGGCATGGCGTTACCCTCGGGCTCTTCCCGCTGCCAACTCACCCCCTCCCGATGGCACTGAGCACTATCTCCCTTGGGTACCATTTCGGCATCGAAAGAAGGGGCATCCTTCTTTGGGTTCCATCCGGCTCCAGGCGTCATTTCCCAAATCCTCCGAAACTTCGCTGGGAATTTTTAGCGAACCACTCGATACCCGTTCAGTTTGATGACTTCCACCGATGGAAATCAAGATGCTCTGGCACAGGAAATCGATCAGACAGCGTTCCTCAAGGTCCGGTCGATTTCCGATGGAAGGCGACGGGCAAGGGATCTACACTAACGCGTGGTTTCAACACTTCAGTTCGACTCGATAGTTTGCCGCATGCACGACAACACGTCACCACCACTCCCATCGCCAGTCAACAAGGCACCCATCGGACCGGCTCGAAAACTCGGCTTGGCAATACTGACCGGATATTGGTCGTTCCTTTTTTATCTCACCCATACGCCGCCATCGAAGCTGCCCAGGTTGCCTCGCATCCGGATGATCGATAAGTGGGCACACTTTCTCGCTTATTCCGGACTCGCATTTCTATTCCTGTGCTCCCTGAAGTACCGCCATAAGGGAAATCTAGGCGACCTGAAGCTGACTTTGTGTGTTCTGTCGATTTACGGAGCTTTGGACGAGTTGCTGCAGATTCCCGTTGGAAGGACAGCCAGCTTTTATGATTTTGCTGCGGATGTGGCCGGCGTCGTGTTTGGCTCCCTTTTGGCGATCCTCCTTCGCAAGGCTCTGCTGGGTAAAGAGTCACCCCAAGCCTGAACGGTGGGTCATTCGATCATTCCGGGGGCCCCTTGGTCTGCAAATCACCTCCTGCGATCGCATGTTGGCAGATGCAAAGAAGATCCAGACCCCAGCGGCGGAAAACATCCCTCACGGTGACCAACTCATAGCCAAACGATCGAGATGGATTGAGTTCCATCGCCAAGCGGAAAAGCCTCCAGATGGAGGAAGTTTTTCGCCCCAAGAACAACTTGCGACCTCTTGCGGTTCGCCACTCGGCTCACGCGATGCAACGAAGCCATGGTGAGTCCAGGCCCTGACGCCAATACGGACTGGGTATCCAGTCGACTTCTTTTGTCGGCTGTCTCCCAGGGGTGCCATCTGGATCGTAAGTTCGAATCGCTCACGGAACAGGTCGTGACGTTCTTACGAACGAACGAGGTTTTGTCTTGGTGCGCGCCTTGGACTCTCTGCGAGAGACCGACAGACTCCCAAACCCAATCGAAAGGGGATCAGGAGGCGGAAAGCACGGCTGCGTGGCAGACAAGTGAAAAGCTATCCCATGGCCGAAGGTCGACCAAAGAAGCTAGCCCCTTGGCTTTCTTGGATCACCACTCCCAGGTTTCCCAGAAGGAGCTAAAAGGGGTAGCTATGCCAGCCTAGTCGCTTGAAGTCGCAGTAGGCAGCGCTTGCCCCAGTGCCCCAGCGAATGGCCGGACGGAACTCAAAGGAGGCTTTCCAGCAAAAGCCTCATCTTGCGCAGTTCCTGCTGCATGTCGATTTGGTCGTCGGGAAAGATATCGATTCCAAGCGCTTGATCGTATCCGACTCGCTGCAGCGAAGTGATCCACTTCCCGTATTCAATTTCCCCTTGGCCCACGCGTACCTGCAAAGCATCCTTGCGCGAGTCGCGGAGATGGATGTGGTAGACGTACTTCATCAGCTTGTCCAGATTCTTGTTGCGATGTGGCCCCACCAGATAATGGCTGGGATCCAATGTCAGCCCCAGACCATGGACATTGTCGCACAGCACCTTGACGGTGTCGGGATCTTCCGACAGTCGGCCGATCTGGGAGAGCATCCCGACGCGCACCCCTTCCCGCTCGGCGATGTCCACCAGCCTCTGGAGATGTTCCACCTCCTGGTTGAATGGAGTGCCCAGTTCGGCGCTGGGGACGGTCAGCGTCACCACTTTGGTTGCCTTGGCGAACTTGCAGACCGAATTGAAGATTTCGTAGTGTTCTTCGTCTTTGGCATCGATTCGTAAATCGTAGGCGACCAATTCCATTCGGTGGGTGTCGCGAATCAGCCGGAGGCATTCTTGGAACTCTTCGTGAATTCTCCTGGGCGGCATCTGAGGGTTCTTGTCGTCCATCAGCACCTCGACGCTGGTGAACTCCAGGTCGATCAGCTTTTCGATCGCTTCGACGAAAGAAAGATGTGGGAAGCTACCAGTGGAAGCAGCGACGATCATGATGGAGTCTCCTTGTTTAAGTATCTGCTGTGCGGCGGGATCCGCAGCGGTTGTTTCAATCGATGGGGTCCGGACGACTAGCGACCAGGACCGTTTCAGTAGCCGACCCAACCACAAAGGGTCATGCGGCCTCAGTCACCCTGAGATCCTGAGGCGTCGGAAGGGTCCACATCGAAGTCGACTCGATCCTCGCACAGGCTGCCTGAAAAACCGACTCGATACGGATGCCCTCCATGCAGGCGTGATGCTGAAGGGGGCATTGCGAGGCAAAGCAGGGACGGCAGTCGAGCGGTACCTGGAGAATCGTTTCTGGCAGGTTGTAAGTGGTCGTCCATTCCGGAGTTGTCGGACCGAACAGCGAAACGACGGGCAATCCCAGGGCGACCCCTAAATGCCTAGGACCGCTGTCGGTGGAAATCAATAGCTTCGATTTGGCGATAGCAGCTTTGCTGAGCCCCAGTGGGAGGTCGGACATCAGCCCCATGCTCCGTATCCGAGGATGATCGATCATCGCTTGGATCGCCAAGGTGCTCTCGCGTTCTCCTGGTCCGCAATGGAGCAGGATCTGGCAGTCATAGCGAGCCTGTAGTCGTCTGGCCAATGCGACGATGGAAGCGGCTGGCCAGTTTCTGGCGACACCTCGAGCCCCTCCCGAATGGATGGCGATCGTCATGCAGCGGGAATCCCACTCCAGTTTCTTCCAGAGCAAATCGGCATGATGTCGTTCCTCGTCCCCCACAACGATTTCCATGGCACGGTCGTTCGAAGTGCATCCCAGTGCAGCCGCCAGCTTCAAGTAGTAGTCGATCGCAGGAATGGGCGAAAACGCGCCGCGGTCCCTCGGGGCTTCCAGTCGCTGGGTCAAAAGCCAACCGCGCGCATCCCGGTTGTAACCGATGCGTGTGGGAGCCCCACTGGCACAGGCCAAAAGCGCGGTGGTCAACGAGTTAGTAAACAGGACCAGAGACTCCCAAGGACGCTGGCGCATCGATCGGATCAGCGATCGCCGATTTCCTATGCCCTCCGATGAACGAGGCTGGTAGACAAGGAATTCATCCAGCCAAGGAAGCCCCCGAAACACCTCTCTGGCCGCATATCGCCCGATCCCAATCAGGCGATATCGCGCGTCGAGTCCCTGGCGGATCGCGCGGACCGCTGGGGTTGCCATGCAAGCGTCACCTACCCAATTTGGGAGGAACAAGCCAATGTTCATCGGTATCCGAATGCTTCCTTGCATGAGTCCCAGGTGGACGGACTTCTTGGAGTTGCCCCCAAGACGGCTCGGCTTTACCCCCGATCGGCCGCAATCCGACACGCCATTTTGGCCCCCCCGGCCGCTCGTCCATGAGCCACTGGGCGGACCTTTATGGCATTTTTTTAAGCAATTTTCGGATGCGAGGTCAACGTCAATCCGATGAGCCGCAAGAAGTACCAGAGGATGGGGTTCGATCTTTACGCCTTCTGTCCGTTGATGGTATAGAA
>JBJSWM010000530.1:0-5741 GCA_046085865.1 Pirellulaceae bacterium | reverse complement strand
TTGCGATCGCAGGTTAGCGGCTGGGGTTGGTAGCCGATCTTGGTTTGATCACCCCTCGATGGTTTGAGCCATGGAGAGGGGCGTTGGTCGGATCTGTGGACGAGATTTTGGGGCAATTCCAATGGGCTGCTTGGTCCCGATCGGATGGTGTCCCATTTTGAACCTTCCTTGGTCGATCCGTCTGAGGTACCTGTTGTCGCCAGGGGGTTTGCTGGTTCCTGTTCCATGGAAAGGCATTTCATCGGAAGTGGGGTTGGTTGCCCCGGGCCGCAGCGTGGTTGCCCGGGTTCGTTCAAACCTTGGGTGGAACTTCTTCCCGGCGCTGTCTTTTCGGAGGGAGGGTGCATAAAAAAACCCTGACCAATTGGCCAGGGTAAGTGGAGCTGGACGGACTTGAACCGACGACCCTCTGCTTGCAAAGCAGATGCTCTCCCAACTGAGCTACAGCCCCAAATGGACACCACCTTTGGAAAACCGATGGTTCCGCAATGGAAATCGGCAGATCTCACCGTTGAAATCGACTTTTTCCCGTTCAAACCAGTGGGCACGCGTGGATTCGAACCACGGACCTCGTCGTTATCAGCGACGCGCTCTAACCAACTGAGCTACGTGCCCAAGTCATCGCCAAACTATGACGAGGGCATATCCTGATCGGTTCCACGGTCAAAACCACACCGAAAAACCATGGTGATCCGTCGCTTTTCACGCGAACTTTTCCGCCCTAAACGAGGCCGAAAAGATTGCCCTAGGAGACTGGCCACCCGATCGGATAGACTCGAAATCCTAGCCCATCAACTTGAGCTGTCAACCGCTGATTGCTGTCCTTTTTGTGATCGTGTGCAGCGGAAAGGATGCAGCCGAAGGATCGCATCGGAATTGCTGATGTTTTCCGGTGCGGCGGGGAAAGGTACAGAGTGAAGCGGGACGGGGTGGTTGGACGATGGAGAGCGTGCGGATGGACAATCCCGCGCGAGGGAATCTATGCAAAAGGAGTTGCAGGATGAAGAGCCGAAGGTCCGGATGGTGGATAGCAATGTTGCTCGGATCCTCCAGCTACGCTCTGGCAGCCGATCCCGATCCCCAGTTGGTCAAGGCGCTGGCACAGGCTCCCAAGCAAAAGGGGGTTGAGCCGGAGTCGTTCCCAGCCGATCAATGCCAGGGAAGCCTACAGAAACGTGCGGGCGTTGAGGGGTATCAGGTCCTTGGTCCTGATCGGCAAATGCTCCGCTGGTTCGCGGATACCAATGGGGATCGCAACGTCGATTTGTGGTCCTATTTTTCTGGCGGGATCGAGATCTATCGCGACATCGATTCGGACTTCAATGGGAAGGTCGACCAGTTCCGATGGCTGGGCACCCAAGGGACTCGCTGGGGCGTCGATCGCAATGAGGATGGAGCGTTGGATCAGTGGAAGGCGATCTCCGCTGAAGAGGTGACGCAGGAGCTAGTGGTGGTCTATCGCGATCGAGATCAAAGCCGTTTGGAGCTGCTGCTGCTCGATGACGATCTGCTCGCAACACTTGGCCTCGGGGAGGAGCGTCAGTCTTTGCTGGCCCAGCGCCTTCTCGCAACACGTCAGGGGATGGAAGCGTCCCTGACTGGCCAAAAGTCGATCGATGCCCAGACCCAGTGGTCCAATTTTGCAGCGGATCGTCCAGGGGTTCTTCCGGCCGGAACGGATGGTTCGACCTCCGACCTAGTCGTTTACGAAAATGCCGTGGCCGTCGTCGATCATCCGGGAGGAAAGCCGGAGCAAGTGTATGTCGGCTCGATGGTTCAAACAGGCCAGGGGTGGAGGTTGATCGATCTGCCTAAGTTCGCCTCGGGCGGTACTCTGGTGCAGGAGGGAGGTTTCTTCCTTGCGGCCACACCGGGACGTCAAGCCGACGGTGGCCAGGACCTGTCTGGCATGAGCGCCGATGTGCAGGCACTTCTGACGCAGCTCGACAAAATCGACAGTCACATGGCCGATACGAGTGGCGAGGAGCGACAGAAGTTGCATGGGGAGCGAGCGGACCTTCTAGAAAAGCTGATCGGTGCAAGCAGCAACGATCAGGAGTTGGAGACGTGGGTTCGGCAGTATGGTGAAACCGTCTCGGCAGCCGCGCAGGCGGGAGAATTTCCGGAGGGGGCGGCGCGGTTGAGCAAGCTGGAAGAACGACTGGCCGATCTGCCCAAGGCGAAGGAAGCGTTGAGCGCCGTAGTTTTCGGCCGGATCCGTGCGGAGCATGTCCTGGCCATCAGTAAGCCCGACGCCAACTTCCAAGAGATCGAAGAGAACCATCTCAAGGGGCTCAAGGATTTCGTCGAACGATTCCCCAAGTCGCCGGAGGCCCCGGAGGCGATGCTGCTGGTTGGTTTGTCGGCAGAGTTCAGCGGGCAGTCCGATGAAGCGGTGGAGTGGTATGCCCGCGCCGCGAAAGATTTTCCAGACACCCTGCAAGGGAAGAAGGCCGATGGGGCGACCAAGCGGCTGAAGTTGGCGGGGCAGAAGATGCGCATCACCGGCCGTACGGTCGATGGCAAACCCTTCGACTCGGCCGAACTCGGCAAGCAGGTGATCATCGTCCACTACTGGGCCTCCTGGTGTTCCCCCTGCAAGGCCGATATGAACCGACTGCGGCAACTGCAGGCGAAGTTCGCTAAGGGGCGTCAGCTTTCGATCGTTGGTATCAACGTCGATCGAAGCGCGGAAGATGCCATCGCTTTTCTGAAGCAGGAGAAGAACTATCCATGGATCCACCTTTACGAAGAGGGTGGGATGGAAAGCAACCTCTCGGTCAAGCTGGGGGTGCTTTCCTTGCCGGTCACGCTGGTGATCGATCCCAGCGGCACGGTGGTCGCCAGCGGCACGCATTTCGCAGCGGATCTGGAGGAGAAAGTCGAGTCGCTTCTGGCACCTGCCAAGCGATAAGGCCTTTGTTTCAAGCGTAAGAGCCAGTCGGGTATCGCCACCCACCGATTCGAGAGTTCGGTGGGTGATTCCAGCGAGTCGCGATCGCTGCTCAATCTTCCAACCTTTTGGCTCGCACTCCAACAAACCAAAGGATCAGAGCCAGCAGGGAAAAGGCGGCCATGGCTGGCCATGAGGTGGCGAACCACCAAGAAGGAAGAAGCCCCGCTACTAGGTTTCGCCGCGTCGGTGCCACGTCCGGGGTGGCAGAAAAGTCGACTGCAGCTAGCCATTCCGGTGCGAAGTTAAGGAACGAGATGAGGACAGCAGCGATCGCACCGCCCGCGATATAGCCAGAGCTGAGCAGGATTGCCGGGCTGGAGTCATCTTCGGCGGATGGGTTGCCTCGCCACTTGTCGACCAGCCAGCGAACCAGGCCGCCGGCGAAAATCGGAGTCGATGCAGCCAGGGGCAAGTAGACCCCTACCGCAAACGGTAGGCTGGCGACGCCGCTGAGTTCCAATGTCACGGCGATCAGCACTCCGATCAGCACCAGGCTCCAGGGGAGCCTTCGATCGAGGATCCCGTCGATGATCAGTTGCATCAGCACGGTTTTGGGTGCATCGAATTTTTTGGTGCTGACATCGTTGCCCTGGTCATCGACCTGCAGTAGGCCATTGATCGCGGGATCGACCAGATAGGTGGTTTTTCCTTGATCGTCGACTAGGTACCGTCCGGGCGGGACGCCGCGGTCTGTCTCGGCGCGGCCCACGTTGAGCACGGCGTAGAGCTTCGAATCGTCTTGAGCGTAGGGCCCCGAGCGGACGCGGTCGCGGGGAAGGCCCGCCGGATCGATCACCACCCCCGCAAGCGGTTCCACGGCCTTGCGGCTGTAGGTGGAGTTGGCTTCGTTGAGCGCCAGGAGCACTAGGCCAACGGCCAGCGCGGAAGTGAGGGCACCGACCAGAATGGCCCACTGCTGGGCGCGTGGCGTCGCTCCCAAAATGTGCCCTACTTTGAGTGCCTGAGCGGTGCTGCCACCGTTGGATGCTGCGATGCAGACCACCCCGGCGATCGTCAGCGCGGTCAATTTGATCTGTTTATCGATTTTCGCGATCCCCAGTTGCTCCAGCCCCAGCAGTAGCAGGCAGGTCAGCAGCAGTGTCGCCACCGTCATGCCGGAGATCGGGTTGGAGGAGGATCCGATTTCACCGGTCAGTCGGGAGGAGACGGTGACGAACAGGAAGCCGAAGAGAACGATCATGATGGCCGCCGCGATGCCGGTCCCGGTGAATCCGAGTCCCAGCTGTGGGACCGCCATCAATCCTGCGACCAGAAGGAGGCTGGCCAGCAGTACCGCGGGGAGCGATAGATCGGTTTCGGTGCGCCTCTTGCTGATCGCCAAGCGGCTGCTGCGGGTCATGTCGTTTAGGCTGGTCCCGATGGCACCCAGAATGACCGGCAATGCCTTTAGCATGCTCAGGATTCCCCCTGCGGCGACGGCCCCTGCCCCGACGTAGAGAATGTAAGCGCCCCGAATGTCGTTTTCCGACATGTCGCGTATTAGCTTGGTTCCAGGCTCCAGAGGTTGCTCAAGCGACTGCCCGAAGTAGACGATCATCGGGCAGAGCACTAGGTAGGCCAGGACTCCGCCGGCCACCATGATGCTGGCGATCTTTGGGCCGATGATGTAGCCGACCCCCAGCAGCGATGGCGACAGTTCCATGCTGATCGAGGCCCCTTTGAGCCCGATCGCTTTGCCGGCAGCATCGGTTCCATGGAGAGCCATCGAGGCGAAGTCGCGCCAAAGCCTGAGGGCCTGCATCGCGACTTGGTAGAGGAATCCAAGTCCGAAACCCGAAAAAACCATCGTCGCGGTCGATCCCCCTTTTTCCCCCGCCAGCAGCACCTCGGCGCACGCCTTCCCTTCCGGAAAGGTCAAGGTGCCATGCTGTTTGACGATGAATGCTTGGCGCAAGGGAATCATCAGCAGAATGCCCAGCAGGCCGCCAAAAACGCTGACCGTCATCACGCGAACCAGGTCGATATCGAAGCCCAGAAGCAGCAGCGCCGGCATGATCAGACCGACACCAAAGGCCAGCGACTCTCCCGCAGACCCCGCTGTCTGGACGATGTTGTTCTCCAGGATCGTCGTGCGCCGTAGACCAAAGAGCCGAGAAATGTTGCGAAAGAGCGTGATCGATAGCACCGCGACCGGAATCGATGCGGAGACCGTCAGGCCGACCTTGAGCACCAGGTACATGGACGAGGCGCCGAAGATAATTCCAAGCAGCGATCCCATCACCAGGGGAAACCAAGTCAGCTCCGGCAGGACCTGTTCGTCCGGGACATACGGCCGAAAACTCTCCTTGGGGCTCCCGTTGGCGGATTGGTCGATGCGTGGATCGCTGGACATGCTGGACTCCCGATGTGGTTCGATCTGGAAGTGCCTGGTTGATGTGAAAGAAAAGATGGCGGCCTCTGGCAACTACCAGAGGCCGCATGCAGTGAGTTCCCCAACCGTTGGAATGGCTCTGCTTATTTCACGCCGTGCATCAGTTTGTTGATCTGCGGTGCAAGAAAGAAAAAGATCCCGCCGATGATCAGGTTGGTCCACCAAAGGTAATTGAAAACGGTCGCATACTGAGTCAACGAACCCGCAGCTTCCGCATGACCGCCCCCACCCGACGCGATCGATGCGATCACGCCAGCGGCGTAGTTGGCCAAAGCGGTTGAAAGGAACCAGCCTCCCATCGCAAGGCCGACTTCCTTGGGGGCCGCCAGCTTGGTGACCATCGAAAGTCCAATCGGCGACAAGCATAGCTCTGCCACGGTGTGGATCAGGTAG
>JBJSWM010000529.1:0-3354 GCA_046085865.1 Pirellulaceae bacterium | reverse complement strand
GTTGCTTGCGTCCTTCGCTGGCCTTGCGGCTTCTTCTTTCAAGCGAACCTTTTCGCGTGGCGGATCTTTCCGGGAGGCGTCGTCCTTCGAGGGCTTTTCTTTCTCTTCGCTTTGGTCCTGAGACAATTCCTTCAATCGCTTCTTCAATTGCGCCGCTCGTTCCTCCGCCTCCTCGGCCCATTTGGGAGCTTCCAGCTCTCGAAATTGTTTGGCGTCTGCGACCGCCACTTCCAGTTGTTCCTGGACTCGCTGAATGAGCCTTTTTCGCTCTGCATGAGGTTCGTCGGAAGCGAGTAGGCTGGGGCCGGAAACCAGGTTGGTCAGAAGGCATAAAGCCAAAGGAAAGTGGAATCGCATGGCAGGAATCTCCAGAGAGGATCAAGCATATACCAAGGTTTGGTCGGCCAGCATCGCTCGCCTGCGAGACTCCATTATGATTCCTGCCGATCGCCAATGGAATTGGTGCGAAAAATCGCTCGTCTCGAAAACGATGGGACCCAACGAAAAATGCCTGGCGGAGGCCGCCAGGCATTCTCGGAGAGTGCGGTTCAGGCTTGCGACGGGCCGCAGCCTGTCGCCGAAGGATCACGGACTGGCCAGAGATCCGAGAACCTTTTCTTCTTCTTCCTCGGGGATGATGATGCGGGGAGTGACCGTCATCATCAGGGTCGAGGTTTCGCGTCCGATACCGACGTTGCGGAAGAGCCGATTGATGTAGGGGATCTTGCTGAGGATCGGAACGCCACGTTCGGTGCGTCCTTCACGCAGTCGCTTGATACCACCCAACAGAATCGTACCACCGTCTGGAACCGTTACCGTGGTCGATACCGAGGTGGTACCGAGCGTTGGCAACTGGACCGTCGAGCCGGTGACGACCTTCTCTTCATCATCACGATCGCCGGTCGGCTTGCCGTCGGGATCGAGCACCGAGCTACCGCTGCGGGTGGTGGTGCTTCCGGTGAAGGTGAAGGTGCGGTCTGCATCTTCGATCCGGGTGAACATCGGAACCAGCGTCAGTCGCACAAACCGCTTGTCCGGGGTAACCACCGCCTGGACCGACAGGTTGGTTCCGTCGCTGAGCACGACGATGACAGGCTGCTGTCCGACGGCAAAGTCACCAACCACCGGCGTCAAGCCGATCACGAAGGGACGCTGAGCCGTATCGTTGATGTTGGCGATCTGACCATCGAACATCGTCACCTTAGGTGCCTGTAGCACGTTGGTGCGGCTATTCCCCTGAGCTGCTTCCAGGAGGAAGAACAGTTCCAGGTCGCTGAGGATGGCGAAGCCGAAGCGTGCACCAGCTTCCAGGTCGGGGATCCCGAAAGGAGGCCGGGTGCTAGTGAACGAGTCCTGGGTGAACCGAATGTCCAAATCCGTGGTGGGGATCAGTCCGGTATCCAGACCGATCGAGACCGATGGGCCGTCATCTTCCGGAGGAATTCGCGATACGTTGTCGTCGATCTGGAATTCGAAGTCGACCCCGATCCGCTCGAAGAACGTATCGGTCAGCGTGATGAATCGGACTTCGATGGTGACCTGCAGATTCTGCAGTCTGCGGAGAGCTGTCAGCAGGTCGGCGATCGCTTCGTGGGTTTCCTGCGGAGCACTGACAACCAGCGACAGGTTCGACTGGAACTGCTGGATTGTATCGGTACCGCCGTCCTGTTCCCAATTGCTTTCGATGGTCGAAGTGATCAGCTGAATCAGGCTCTGGAAGTCAGCACCTGCGGCACCCCCAAGCTGCCCACCACCCGTGTTGAATGGGTTGCCCTGGGCGCTTCCCATCACTGGCGGATTGTTCCCACCGATTCCAAAGTTGTTGACGGGCATCGGAGGCAGTCCCCCACCGCCCATTCCCGCAGGCATCGGCATATTCATCTGCCCCAGCACCTGCCGACCTGGGTCCACGCTGGCGATCGACTCGGTCTGAGCCCCGAGGCTCAGGCCATTGCGAGCCGAGGTCTGGACCAGCAGTTGCTGACCTTGGGCCATATGAGCCGCCTGGATCGCTCCAGCCAGTCCACTGTTGTAGTCGCTGACGAAGTTGGGGATTGGCAGGACCAGGTCCTTGACCCCATACACTTCCTTGTAGGCGCGACGCACCGCCGTCTGGCGGCTGGTGATCTTCAGCACGTCATTGTCGATGACGTAGGTGAGCCCTAGAGGATCGAGCATCAGGTTCAGAGCGCTCTTGAGCGAGATTTCTTTGCCTCGCAGGTCGAGCGTCACGGGTTGGCCCGAGGTCAAACCTTCGGCCGTTAGGCCGGTTGGGTCGACGACGATGGCGATACCGGTCATGTCCATCAGCGTATCGACCGCCTGCTGCAAAGGTCGCTCCGAGAAGCTAACCGTCACCGGCGCGTTCAGCCGCTCGCGAATCTCTCGCTCGGCTGGTGACAGACGGGTCGATCCATTTTCCGCGATATCGCGACGGATCTTCGTCAGCATCTTCCAGTCCGATTCGTCTGGGAAGACGAATGGCTGATCGTCCGTCGGGGCGACCATCGACCGATCGACGTCATTCATCGCGTCGACAAACGACTTCTCTTTCTTGGCACGAATGGCTTCGTACTCTTCAAAGCGACGTCGGATCTTGGCGTTGTGGTACATCAAAGTCGCCACTTCGGTATCCGGGGCCAATTCCCCAACCTTTTTGGCGACAATCTCCGCCTCGGCATACATCCCCTTGTCCATCAGGTCGTTGAACTGATCGACCATGCGATGGATTTCGGAGTCCATGCGAACCTGATTGGCTGCTTGCTGATCGATTTCTGATTCGATCTGGTTGTTCCGAGCGGCCAAGTCGATTGCGGATCGATTCTGATCGACGTAGGCCTGAACATTGCTCAGGACGCGATCGACCATCGCCAGCATCTGCTTGCGATACGCTCCTTCGACGGGGCTTTGCGAGACCCGTTGACGGAGCATTTGGATCCGGTCGAGTGCTTCTAGAGGCTGGTCCTGAACCATCGCCTCGGCGGAAGCCAGTTCGCCCGTGACTTCACGGAAGAGGCGCTGACGAGCCTGGATCTCTTCGCTGTTGCCTTCAGGTACAGCCGGCACCTGTTCGGCGGCCGGAGCGGTGGCAGGGCGAGCCTGCAGGAAGGTCAACTTGTCGCGCAGCTGGGTGCGAGTGGCTGGGTCGAGGCGGGCCTCATCTTTCCAAGCCTGCTTGAACAGTTGCAAGGCGCGATCCTTGTCCCCCGCAGCGAGGGCATCGACCCCTTGCTTGTACAGCTGAGCACCTTCCACGGCGCTGGCTGCCTGGTCGGCCGGTGCGTTCGGCTGCTGTGAGGAGGCTGGAGCCACCTTGGTGGCGTCTGCTTGAGGCTGGTAGAGCCCAGTCTGGAC
>JBJSWM010000528.1:0-9261 GCA_046085865.1 Pirellulaceae bacterium | reverse complement strand
CTAGCTTTTCTCTTCTAATAATCTCTTGTTCTGATAAAGAATGACTCATTAATATATTGTTATGAGTGCAAAAGTAAAACTTAGTAGTCAATTAACGAAAGAACCCAGCTTTAACTTCATCTTCTGTTAAATGGATTAAATCACCTGGTTGCATTTTGTCGATGGTGAATTTTCCCATTTCTGCCCTTATTAATCTCAATACTGGGACTTTTCTCTTCTGAAATCCTGCTAGCGCGGACTGTGGCATGCTCACGTGGATCGTTCGTTGCGGTGTGATGCGCACCCTGCACGTGATGCAGTATCGACATCCGTTGCGCCGAGGCGATCGCGTCATCGTTCGCACGTTGCGTGGTTGGGAATTGGGCGAAGTGCTAGCCGAAGCGACCCCCAACGCACTGGCGCAGATGGTCGATCCTCCTGGCGGCACCATCCAGCGGGTCGCAACGGCGGAAGATGAGCAACAGGTGCTGCGACTGATCAAGGAGAGTCGTGAGCAATTTCAAAAGTGCCGCGAAATCATCGCCGAGATGCAGTTGCCGATGGATCTGATCGACCTCGAACGGCTCTTCGGAAACGATCGCGTGGTCGTCTACTTCCTCAGCGAACAGCGGGTGGATTTCCGCGAATTGGTCAAGCGATTGGGCGCGGAGTTTGGCACGCGAATCGAAATGAAGCAGGTGGGAGCTCGCGACGAAGCGAAGCTGCTGGCGGAGTACGGCGACTGCGGTAAACCAGTTTGCTGCAACACCCACCTAGTGCAGATGCCGCCGGTCTCGATGCGGATGGCAAAGCTCCAAAAGGCTACCCTTGATCCCAACAAGATTTCAGGTCGTTGTGGCCGACTGAAGTGCTGCCTGCGATACGAATACGATACCTACGAAGAGATCGCCCAACAGCTGCCGCCCGCCGGCAGCCACGTCGTCACCCGACAGGGGCGCGGGGTGGTCAAGGGTCATGAACTGCTGATTCGGCAGGTTCTGATCGAATACGAGGACCGGCGAAGGGTGCTGGTGACCGAAGACGAAATTCTATCGGTTGTCAAGAAACCAACCGGCCCAGGTCCCGCGTCCGATGCGCCAGCAGATGGGGAGTCACGGGGCTCTGAGCGTCGGGGGGGACGGGGGCGAAGACCGAGCCCCGATAGCGACCGTCCGCCGCCACGATCCGCCGGCCATGACGAAGCTCCACGAGATAACCACCCACCAGAATCAACCTCCGATCCCGGTCCCTCGACGCCCGAAACTAGCTGAGTCGATGGTTGCTAACGGAACGCTTTCGTTGCGATCCCAACAGTGAACAAAAAGATCTTCGTATCGATTCCATTACGGAAGCCTCGCCCAATGGCCGCAAAAGTTCATCCCATCATCGAATTGCTGCAACAGGACCATCGATATCCTCTGGAGAGTTATCAATTCGTCCGGGAAGGGTTGGCCTACGCACAGCAGGTGATGAAGATGCCGCCAGAGGGAGGTGCTGGATCCGAACCTGAGGGAGAGCATCACCTGACAGGGCAGCAGCTATGCGAAGCCATCCGGCATTATGCCGTCGACCAATTCGGCTATCTGGCCAAAACAGTCCTCAATCACTGGAATATCTACTCGACCAGCGATTTCGGAGAGATCGTCTACAACTTGATACGCATCAAGCAGATGAAGAAATCCAAAAGCGATCGACGGGAGGATTTCGACGACGTCTATCCGTTTGAAGGGGCCTTTCAACCGGTCTTCGGGCCGCTGGATGCCTGATTTCGATTGAGCCGACCAGAAGCCTTGGTTCTCGGAAAGCCCCAGCGTCGAACAGTTCCCGTCCCTCGGCTCAGACGTCCCCACGACGCCGGAGGCTAGAGCGGCTAGGAGCCGCCGGCTTTTCCTGGGGCAATGCGGTTCTGGGCCAATGGGGAGCCGGCACGTGCGGGGACTTGGTGGCGGTGTTTCCTGGCGTTGCCATCGCCGCGACTCCGCCAGGGCTGGATGGCCCCGGATCGCTGCGTTGGCCCAGGTAGTTTTCGATCACATCGCGATTGTTTCGCACTTCGTCAGGCAACCCTTCGAAAAGCACTTGCCCCTTGTAGATCACGTAAGCGCGATCGACAAAACCAAGCAATTCCAAAGCCGCGTGGTCGGTGATTAGAGAGGAGATGCCATCTTCTCGAAGTTGCAGGATCACCTCCTGAATGCTGTCGACGCTGATCGGATCGATCCCAGCAAACGGTTCATCCAGCATGATGATCTTGGGATTGGCGACCAAGCAGCGCGCGATCTCCAGCTTCCTTCGCAGACCACCAGAAAGCTGCGAGGCCAGCTTATTTCGATGCTCGCTGATTTGCATCTGTTCCATCAACTGCTCGCATCGCTCGATCCTCTGCCGTCGAGGGACTCCCAGAAGCTCTAGCAGCGAGAGGATATTGTCATCGACTCGCATCTTGCGAAAGATGCTGGCTTCCTGAGCCAAATAGGCCATGCCACCTTCGCGGGCGCGACGGTACATCGGCCAATCGGTCACATCCTTTCCGCTCAGGATGACCTTGCCGCTGTCGGGTGGAAGCTGGCCGCAGGTGATACGGAAGCTGGTGGATTTGCCAGCACCGTTGGGACCGAGCAGTCCAACCACTTCTCCTTCGGTGACGTGGAAACTGACTCCATCGACCACGCGCCGTTTGCCGTAGGACTTGACGATGTTCTCGACATTCAGCACATCCATGCGCTCCTGCCTTGCCGCCACGCGGCGTTCTGTAAGCTTGCGAACAATCCAACGCTCCCAATCCGTTCAACGGATCAGGCCCATACGCTGGACATTAGGTAAAAAGGGAATGGGTCGGTTCCAGAAATGGGGCCAAAAGACAACGATCGCGCGTCCAATCAGCAACCTCTCCGGCACATGATGGTCGGGCCAGCCCCGTGCATCAAAGCTTTCCATGGAGTTATCCCCCATGGGGAAATACTCCTTGTCCCCCAGCAGAAACTCCGTTGCCCGCCGCTCGGGAAAGACGCTGGCCATCTCCCATAGCTTGGGGCTGCTGTAGAGCGTATCGCGGCGCAGGGCGGTTCGGCTTTCCGAGAGGAAGGTTCGGTCGTTCAAGCGATCGGGATCGACGCGTTCCAGATACCGCATCAAGTCTTCCTCCTTGAGGCTCAGCTGCAGCGACCCATCCCAATTGCGGTAGTCGTTGTAGGGAGAGGCGCCATCGGTGGCGACGTAGTAAACATCTCGCGAGATCTTCGCTCGCTCCACCCTGCCGTCGATCCCTTGAAATCCGATCCCCGCAGGAGCCGCATCCAGTGGATCGGCTGGGGACCAGTGCGGCCGCCGCTGGGGACCGCTCAGATAACTCTCGCTTCTTAGATTGCCGCTGGGGGTGATCGTCTGCACTTTGTCGCCAACCCACAGCGTCAATTGATCGTCGACATTGGTCAGCCGCAGGCGATAACGCCCAGGCCCGCGGACGGAGGTCGATGCGGTGGCCTGAGTGACCAAGCCCCCTGCCAGATCCTCGAAGGCGGCCAGAGGCTGATCGTCGCGGAGGGCCAGCAGCGTCGCCTGACCACTTTTTGTATCGATGCGACACTGGTGGTGTATCCCCATTTCCACCAAGTCCAGCACCAGCGTTCCCGTCCCCTTTTCGATCACCACCTCCGTCTCCAGCGCCAGATCGCCTACCCAGTGGGTACCATCGTTTTCGATGCACGATCGCTGGAAGAACGACATCGTGTCGTTGGCTCGCGGATCCTCGCCACTGCGATAGCTAGGAGCAAAACCGCCGCGTCGATCGCCATACACCGACCGACGACTGGTGGTCAGCGACGCATTGTAATGAGCGAAATCGGTGATCAGTCGACTGCTGTAGGGATCGATCGGAACTGGGAATTTGCCTTGGGACTGAACCTTTCGCCAGACCCACGGATCGACGACTCGATGGAAGAATCGCAGCCATTCCAGTCGCTCCGGCTCAGCCGTCCCCTGGTAGCTGGCCTGCCACTGGGTCTCTGAAGAGTCGACTTGCCATTTCGCAGCCGATCGATCTCCCATCGGAAACGGCTGCCACTCGCTGGGCAAACCTGCCTTCACCAAATCCTTGGGACGGTGCTTGGTATCGGAGACCGGCTGAAGCAGCGTCTGGACGATGCCTGGTGGTTTTCTCGCAATCCCCAGCCGTTCGGGCGTCGCTTCTGGAGCGATGAAGATATCTCCATGCTGCACCCGCAGTTTCTCATGAGGTCGTCCTACCAGTCGCTTGATGTAGTTTTGCCTTGCGTTGTCCGGGAACTTGAAGACGATCACTTCCCAACGCTGCGGCTGGCGGGCGACATACGAAAATTTGCTGACCAGAATGCGATCGCCGGAGAAGGTTGCGTGGTTGGCATCGCCTTTGAGGTCCAGCGGCATTTCATAGCGACAGATCGGGCAGGTGGTTCCCACGACCACACGGTCCTGCAGGCCACCCAGTTCATTGAATTCCGTGCTCGCGCCGCTCTGGTAGCCAAATCCACATTGGCTGCAGCGGACGTCCTTGTGCGCTCCCATCAAGGTGGGAGCCATCGATCCGGTTGGGATGACGAACGCCTCCGCCACGAAGGCTCGGAATAGAAATGCCAGAATGAGAGCGACGGCAAAGCTTTCGAAGGTTTCGCGAAAGACGGGCCCCTTCTCCGCTTGGGTGGCGGAGTTGCCAGTTCCCTGCTCGCTTGTCAATTTGTTTTCTTCGTCCCGCTTGACCATGGATTCCCGTCGCTTCGATTTGCTTTCTGCCACTGGGTTTTCTAACACTGGGTCTCTAACACTGGGTCTCTAACACTGGGTTTTCCGCCAGTGAGTCTTCTGCAGCTAAGTTTGCCACTGGGTTTGCCACTGGGGGAGGGGGAGCCAATCCGCGCCCCAACGAACCCTCGGTGAAACACCGTATTTTAAGAAAACCCCCTAAACCCCGCAGCGCAGGAATTTCAAGCCTGGAGGGAATTCCTCCAGAAACTGCGCCTCCGATGGGGCGAAATTTCCAAAAAGATCGCTCCCTGATCCTCCCTTTCGTATTTGGGTAGACCCTTCTTGGAATCAGAACCGCTCGCTTCTCCCCTCGCCCCCTGGCGGCGGTTGGCTACCATAGGCACCCTATGAGCGATTCACTGAACGCGGCTCAGGCCGAAGCTGTCCAAACTCTCTCCGGGCCCCTCCTGGTGCTGGCTGGTGCCGGGACGGGGAAGACGCGCGTGGTCACATTCCGTGTGGCGAACTTGATCCGACATGGAACCCGGCCCGATCGCATCTTGGCGGTGACCTTCACCAACAAGGCAGCCAATGAGATGCTTGAGCGGATCGAGGCGAAGTTGCAGGGGGGGCATCGAGGTCGCAAGAAACAGGAAATTCCGATGCCGCGTATCGGAACGTTTCATGCGCTATGCGTGCAGTGGTTGCGAAAGCATGCCTCCAAGTTGGGCTTCCCAGAAAAGTTTGCGATCTACGATCGAGGCGACCAGGAGAGTGTGGCGCGCGGTGTGCTTCGCGAACTGCGGGTCCACGACGAGATGATGCGTCCTGCCGATCTTCTTGGCTTCATCAGCCGCTGGAAGAACCAAGGGTTGTGGCCCGATGTGGCGGTAGGCCACGCAAGCACCGACAAGGAGCACTTGGCGGCCAGTGGATACCGCCGCTACCAAAAACAGCTCAAGCTGCTTGGGGCCTTCGACTTCGACGATTTGCTTCTTTACACGCAGCGACTGTTCGAAGATCATCCGCCGGCGCTGCAGACCGAGTCGGGGTTGTTCGATCATATCCTGGTCGATGAATACCAAGATACCAATGGGTCGCAGTACGCCATCATCAAGGCGATGGCAGCTGGTCACCGCAACCTGTGCGTCGTGGGGGATGACGATCAATCGATCTACGGTTGGCGAGGAGCCGAGGTGAAGCATATCCTCGGCTTCTCGAACGATTGGCCCGATGCGAAAGTGGTGCGTCTGGAGGAGAACTACCGTTCGACAGCCGCGATCCTTCAGATGGCCAATCAGCTGATCCTCTTCAATCGCCATCGCCATGATAAGATCCTCCGGCCCGCTCGCCACGGTGGTCAGACCCCTCGCATTCTCCAGTTCCCCACGGAAGTCGAAGAGGCGCAGTCGATTGCGCAGGAGATCGCGCGACGTTTGGAGGGAGATCAGCAGTTGCAACCGCGAGATCTAGCGATCCTGTTTCGCACCAACGAACAGCCGCGGCTTTTTGAAACGGAATTGCGGAAGGCCAAGGTGCCTTACGTGCTCACCGGGAGCCAGTCGTTTTTCGATAGGCGCGAGGTGCGCGACCTACTCGCCTACCTTCGCATCCTGGTCGCCCCGGAAGATGAGGTAGCGCTGCTGCGGATCATCAACACGCCTCCTCGCGGGATGGGGGACAAGAGCATTGAAACGCTTCAGCGCGCTGCGGTCGACCAGGGGTCCAACATTTGGTCGCAGATGAATCATGAAGCGCTGGTCCGGTCGCTGCCGCTCCCTGCGCAACGTGGTTCGCAGGCGCTGGTCCAAATGGTTCTGGATTTTCAGAAGCGGATGGAAGGAAAAGTTGATCTTCCCGAACTGGTCCGGGATGTGATCGCTAGAACCCGATACTTCGACGAAATCGATCGCCTGTACGATACCCCAGAGGAGCAGACGGCGCGCAAGCAATCGGTGGAGGAAGTCGTCAACGCCATCGCGGAATACCAAAGCAGCCATCGTGATGCTTCGCTGGGAGGATTCCTCCAGGAAGTCGCTCTGGCAGGCAAGGAATTTGGTTCTCCCAAGGAAAAGGCGCTGCAGCAGAATGCGGTCGCTTTGATGACATTGCACAGTGCCAAGGGGCTAGAGTTCCCGATCGTCTACCTGGTTGGCATGGAAGAGGGAATCCTTCCACATCGACGCAGCGTCGCCGCCGATGCCGATGCGATCGATGAGGAAAGGCGACTCTGCTACGTGGGAGTCACTCGGGCGCAAGAAGAACTGACACTCAGCCTCCCTTTGACCCGATTCAAATGGGGAAAGGCACGGCCGACTTTCCCCAGCCGGTTTCTGTTCGAATTGACAGGACAGTCGGATCATCCAAACAAAGCTGCTGCCATCCGCAATGCACTCAAGGAGGCTCGAGGCGGCGGCGATGCAAAAGGCGCTTCGGGAAGCTCCAAGAAGAAAAAGCCCTCCCGTTGAATCATGGCCGGATCCCAATGCGGCCGACCATAAGGCGTCCAAGCGACTTGCAAGCGACTCCTGCACCAAACAGGGAGACCCCATCGATGGAACTCCATCAACAGCCGATCCACTACACGCTGGAACCCGATCTTTCGGTCTTGGCATTCATCGATTTGCTTCATCGATCCGGATTGGCCGAACGTCGTCCGGTCGATCAGCCAGATCGGATCGAGAAGATGCTGCGGCATGCCGACCTGATCGCTACCGCTCGGGATCCTCACGGCGCGCTTCTGGGGGTCGCTCGAGCGATTTCCGACTTCGCCTACTGCACCTATCTGTCGGATCTGGCAGTCGATCGCCAGTGGCAGCGCCAAGGAATCGGCCGGCGATTGATCGAACAACTCCATCAAGCCGCTGGGCTGGAGACGCGGTTGATCCTTCTGGCTGCCCCCAGCGCTCAAAGCTACTACCCGAGGATCGGGATGCAGCAACATCCCAGTTGCTGGATGATCCCGCCTCAATCATGACCCAGGTTCTTGAGTTCCCAGCCACCAGCCTTCCTCTAAAGACTGTTCGTTCCGGAGGCATCCACTGCGACTGCCTTGCATCGGCTATGCTGATCGGAACGTTTTGTTTCCCGTTTTGCTGGCAGGTGCTGACGTGAGCCAATCGGATAGAGAGCGACATTCTAATCGTCGTTGGAATGTTCTAGTGACCGCGCGGGCTTTTCATGATAGTGGCTCACTGTGGCACCAGCAGCTGGAGCAGGCGGGGTGCCACGTGCGGTGGGCAAACCGCTGGGGGCCTCTGGATCTGGCTTCGCTGATCGATCAGTGCCAGGAGATCGACTGCGTCATCGCAGCGACCGATCCCTACAACGCCGAGTTCTTCCAGAGATGTTCCCGTGTTCGGTTGGTGGCGCGCTGTGGCGTCGGCATCGATACGGTCGATGTGGCGGAGGCATCCAGGCGGGGAGTTCTCGCGACCAACGTACCCGATGCAATGACCGATGCCGTTGCTGATTACTGCCTGGGGCTGCTGCTGAGCCTAGTGCGGCGGATCGCAGAAGGCGACGCCTGCATGCGTCGCGGCGGATGGGAGGAGTTTCCTGGGATCGAGCTGCGGGGTAAGACGTTAGGGTTGATTGGATTTGGCAAGATCGGCCAAGAGGTGGCTCGGCGCGCCATCGCATTCGGTATGGAGGTGGTCACCAGCGATCCCATGTGGAGCGATCTGCATCATCAGATTGCGGCAACTCTCGCACCGGGACGATCGGTGCGGCCGATGCAACTGGATCAATTGCTCGCCAGTAGCGACGTTGTTTCCATCCATGCCCCCAACACGCCGCAGACTCGCCATCTGATCGATCGCAAGCGGCTGGCGATGATGAAGCCGACGGCAGTGCTGATCAACACCGCGCGGGGCGCGCTGATCGATCAGGAAGCACTTCAGGAGGCTCTTCGCGCGGGGATCATTGCAGGTGCTGCGATCGACGTTTACGAACAGGAACCACTACCGGCCGACCATCCCCTTCGCTCCACTCCAAAGCTGCTGCTGACACCTCACAACGCGTTCAATTCGAAGGAGGCGGCGGAGCGGATGAGCCGTGGGTGCGCCGAGCCGATTCTTGATCTGCTGGCTGGTAAAAAGCCAAAGCATCTACTCGATCCGTCCGCCTGGGATCACTACGAAACACAATTTCGCCACGGGTAGGTCGCACAGGAGCCCCGAACATGAAGAACAATCGAGTCAAGGAAGCGCTGGCTGCAGGAATTCCGCAGGTCGGTACCTGGCTGTCGCTGGCCAGCCCTCTGGCAGCACGGTTTCAGGCGCGCGCGGGGTGGCACTGGCTGACGGTCGACATGGAGCACAGCGCTGTCGACTGGGAGACCACCGCTCTGATGTTCGCTGCCATCGCAGACGCCGGCGGAACGCCGCTGATCCGCGTTCCCTCCATCGCCCATGAACACGCCAAACGGGCGCTCGATCAAGGGGCGTACGGCATCGTCTTTCCGATGTGCAACAGCCGCCAGCAAGCGGAGTTGGCCGTAGCCGCTTGCAAGTATCCCCCCGAGGGGAACCGCAGCGTCGGCGGCAGCCAGCATGCGCTGAA
>JBJSWM010000527.1:0-2090 GCA_046085865.1 Pirellulaceae bacterium | reverse complement strand
GGACGTCGAAGCGATCGACCAACTTGCCTATTCAGCCAGTGCACTGGATGACCTCCGCATGAGGTTCAGCGCAGAAGAAACCTCTCGAAATCTCGCATCTTTCGAACTTTTCGATCGCTACGACGGGGAGAAAAAGTTTATCCGAGTGGAGGTTTCGGACAGTTGGGAACGAATCGAACTGCAACGCAGTTTCCTCATCGACTCTGGTCGACTGGACATTTCCGACGCACCCTCCTTCCAGATTCTACGAGATCTGCAAGAAGACCTTCGCGACGTACCCGGCGGTCTGCGCATGGCTTGCCAGCTGATTGCAACCCAGTCCGGTAACGTGTATGCCGGCCAGGATCAACTTCAGGCCGCTCGACTCTCCTGGGAGAAAGATAGATCCGACCCTACCAAAGCAACCGCATTTGCCAAACTGCTGCTCCGCAAAATCGCCTCCACCGAGAATTCCGGTAGCGCGGCCGAGGCGGCTCGAAAGCTCTTCCAAGAACTCGATGAAGCGATTGAAGCGATCCGATCGATGCCGGATGACGATTCATCTGGAAGCCATCGTGCAGACGATTTCTTGGCGGAATCGATCTACCATCGATCGCTAATAACGGATCTTCCCCGCGAGACACACCGCTTGCAATTGCTGGAAGCCCTCCAGCGGCTCGACAAGGATTCACCACCGACGCTTCGCCGACGCATTTTGTATGCTCTTGGGAACACCAGCCAACGCCTGCGTGAGTCGGTTTCTTTCTTCGGCCAAGCCTTGGAGGCTGGTGAGAAAGGTGCCGTGGAGCCAATCTGTCTGCGCATCACACCATGGAATCGAGACCTTCTTTCGTTCCTCCCTGAGGAAATGCGTCGATCGATCGACTCCATCGCGATTCAAGATGCGCGAGTCTTCAAAAATCAGCTTAGAGATCTTTTAACCGCTTTTGCCGATGAACGGTCGAAATTGTCCCATTCCGAAGTGGAAGAAGTCGAGCCATCGCCAAATGCGCCCTCGTCCGAAGAGTCATCGGCCACTGCGGTAGAAAGCAACACAGACTCGGCATCCAAACAGGTAGCAGAAGCGGTCAAAAAAAGATGGGAACCTCAGTATTCCCGCACCATCGTCCTTCTATACGGGGTGATGGAAAGCAACGAGCCACTTTGGGTTTTTGCAGCGATTCGCCCCAGTCGCTACCAGGAGTTCGTGCAGGCCCAGAAGGAAGGCAAGGTCGACTTGAAGGCGTTTGCTCCCTGGGGTGAGCTGATTATTTCGGGCGAAGGGAAGACGCCACCAAAAATTGTCCTGGATAAGGTAGCAAGATTGTACCAGACAGACCCCGAACAGTTCAGCAAGAGATTTGAAGACGAGGAAGACGGAAAAGGACAGACCGATGCTGCTAAATCCTCCGATGCATCCAAGGAGAAAGGAGTCGCATCACCGGAACAGGAAACCCCAGAGGATCTGTTGGCGAAGAGTCCCTGGGAGGAATTCCTACAGATTCCCGACAAAAAGTTAGAGTGGCTTCTGACGCGCCGGCAAAAACACTTCTCGCAACCTGGTTACGAAAGCGATCTGGTTCGCACAGCGGAATATCTCAATCGATTTGAGCAACCGATCGAAGCCGCCAAGGCTCTCATGACCGTCGTCAATCGGCTTTCGAAAAAAGACTCGACTGAATCCCGCAGCTCCAACCCAGCAACTGACGCCGGATTGGATCTGGATAAGCTACGTCAGCGTGCCCTGGACTATCTTCGGGATGCGGTTGAGGATCCGGAATTCTATAAGTATTCCGATCTGGCATCGGAAGAAGCGTTTCTACCTCTGCATGACGATCCGGAATTTCGACGGCTGTTTTTGGTGAATTGAAATCGGCCGTCTTCCGATCGATCGTCTGCGATCAACGAATTTCTTGACGAAACCAGATCCTCCATCCCTGCTCCAACTCAACCGACTGCGGATTGTCGACCCGGGGCATTCGAGGATTGCTGAGCCTTCCATCGGCTGCGTTACCTCCCTCAGCATCCACAACCTCCTGGCCTGACTCTTCGATCGACCATCCGGCTCGGATCATTCGCTGATAAAGCGTCGGCCAGAAGAAGGCGGGAAC
>JBJSWM010000526.1:0-2023 GCA_046085865.1 Pirellulaceae bacterium | reverse complement strand
TGTAGTCGCTGTCGTGCATGACCACCACCTGGCCATCTACCGTCTCCTGCACATCGAGCTCGACATAATCCGAGTGGTCCTCGCATGCCTTGTCGAAAGAGGCAAGCGTGTTTTCCGGACGAACGGCGGCGGCACCCCGATGGGCCAGGACGATTCCATCCTCCGTCGATCGACTACTGGCCAAAAGCCAAAGCCCTCCGACGACCGCCACCATCCCAATAGCTCCAAAGAACCAGAGCCATCGGAGCGATAGCAGGTCGACTGGGTCTGCCTGCTTGGATCGCGGGACACCATGACGGACCGCCGAAGGCGGGATCGATTCGGCCTGGAGCTGCTGACGGAAAAAGTGGTCCATCCAAAGATCGCCATGCTCCTGGCGAATCTGAGCCCCATGAACACCACTCCAACCCCAGGCGCGATAGAGTCCAGCCACCATCAAGGCAAAACTCACCGATTGGAACAACGAGAGAATCAAGCTCACCACCAACCACACGAGGAAAAAAGCTCCCAGCACAGGTACCAACCACGTCAAGGTTGGTGAAATGGTAGCCAGGGCCCAGTGAGCAACTCCGTAGAGCATGGAAGTGAAAAGAGACGACAGCAGAATCTGAAGGACCAACCATGCCAGCCAAAGAAAGGCCAAAGCCCATCGTCGCGATCCGACAATCTGACGACTCTCCTCCATCGCCCTCTGCGTCGACTGACCGGTAATCAATAGAACTGGCAGAGCGAGCGTCCAAGGGGCTAGTCTTGGAATGATCACCCAGATGGCGGCCGACACCACCAAGCCGCCACCTCCGAGGGCCAGCCAGAATTTGAATGGTCGGTCTGTCAGGTAGTAGTTGATGTCCGCATCCCCCAGCAGCCACCAAGCCAAAGCAGCAATCGCTGCGACAAACGGGAACAGTAGCGCAAGACTTCGCACGACAATCTGCAGACAAAGCAGCAATGTGGAACCGAATCGCTTCATTCCCCAGACCACCGCTCGGACGGGCGAAACACGGTAACCCTCAAAGGCACCGAAAGCCTGAAGCATCAAACTGGATTGCTCGATCGCCAGTATTCCGACGCCAATCGTCGCGACTCCCACGGCGCCCACTAGCCCCATCGGACTCATCACGAAGGAGGCGATCTCCTGGTCTGTCAGTGCATCCTGACCCGACATCTGGATCAGTCGCTGCATCAACCATCCAAAGAATGGCCAAAGGACGACGAGAGAAAGAAATCGTAGCATCAGAGCCGTCACGAAGAGGTTTCTTCGATGTCGCCACGACGCGCTGAACCAACCGATGACCAGCGGAACCAAGGCTCTCTCCCATGCCATTCAAACAGGCTCAACTGTCCTGAAGCCACGACAGAACCGATACGTCTTGCCGCTGTTGCCTGCGCCCCATCTTTCGGTTGAGCTGACGGCGACGGCCCCATATCGAATGCGCGGCCGTCGATTCAATTTATCTACCAACTCAGTCGATTCCAATTGCACAGGTACCATATTTCAGTCCTCCTCGTTCATTCTAGTCGTACATCGGAGAAGACCTCGGCACCTTCCGTTCGACGAATCTGTATGATTCACTAGCCTCGCGCATCCGGGCAGCGCAGAAGATCCGCAAGTGCACCGATAGGCCTATTTCAAAGCTTTAAGCGGAGCGGTCTCCTCGGGCCGTTCAGCCGACTTTTTTCGTACGCGTTTTCCATAACCAGTAAACGGCTAGACCGCTGATCGCGACAAGAAGGCTCAGCAAGAGCACCCGAGACTGCGCTGTGGCCAGTACAAAGATCCAGCCAACTGCGGCGACCAAGCTTGGTAAAGGATAGAACCACATTCGAAACGGAAGAGGAATCTCTGGACGACGTCGACGGATCCAGTCCAAAGCGACGATCTGGCCAAGAAACTGCACCACAATACGAACGCAAACCGCCGCCGCAATCACATCCCCAAGCTCGAAGAAGCAGAAGATTGAAGTGAGGGCAGCAAGCACCAAGAGAGAGATCAGCGGGTACCTTCCGGTCGGATGCAGGTAGC
>JBJSWM010000525.1:0-2155 GCA_046085865.1 Pirellulaceae bacterium | reverse complement strand
GTTACGGTTCAGGGGAACCTCATTGGCACCACCGCCGATGGATTGTCGCCTCTCCCCAATGTAGGTCATTCTTTGGCTGTCTATCAGTGCGACGATCTTTTGATCGGAAGCCCGTCGTTGGCGGATCGCAATGTGATCGCTTACGGGAATAAGAGTGGGATTCTTGTGGTGGATGGCGGCAGCATGGGCAGCCGCATCCAAGGCAACTACATCGGGCTCAACGCTTCGGGGCTGACCGATGCGGGGAATGCCCGATACGGAATCGAGGTGATCGACTCCCCAGCGATCACGATTGGTGGATCGGTTTCTGGAGAGGGGAATTTGATCTCCGGGAACGATCTTGGTGGGATTGCCATGGTCGGAACCAGCACCCTTTATGGTGCGATTCACGGCAACTGGATCGGGTTGGATAAATCGGGTTTGGCGGCGATTCCGAATCAGTCGTTCGGCATCTTTGTTGGGGCCGGTTCCTTGATCGGAGCACCTCTCCTGGGGGCAGCGCGCGGGACGCTCATCGGCTCCAGCAGCCCTGAGGGACGGAACGTCATCTCTGGAAACAACGGCCCCGGGATTTGGTTTGGGGGGGCTGGTTCCGGTGGGAATACGGTAGCTGGGAATTGGATCGGCACCAATGTTCTGGGGCTAGGTAGCGTTCCGAATACCCATGGCGTTCTGCTCAGTCATGGTTCGGATGGCAACCTGATTGGTGGATCGTTCGCCGGGAATCGCAATGTGATCAGTGGAAACAGTCAGTCCGGGGTATACGCCCACGGTCTGTTTCCGCTCGAAAACTATGTCACGAACAACTGGATTGGGCTGGACAGCACGGGAGCCACGCGACTGGGGAACGGACGCTATGGCATTGAGCTGACGTCGGTCGATGGCTTCTGGGTGCTCGGTAACGTTGTCTCTGGCAATACCCTGGGTGGGATTCTGTTGCAGAGCACAACTCGCACTTGGCTGGAAGGAAACTCAGTGGGCACCGACGGTTCGGGCTTGCGATCGGTTGGCAATGGGACGGCGTCAAGTCCCGCCGACGGCATTTGGATAGTCGACTCCTCGACCAATCGTATCGGTGGTCCGGATCCGACACAGAAGAATGTGCTGTCGGGCAATACGGGAAGCGGCCTTCGGATTTCCGGCAGTTCCACTGCCAATACGATTGAGGGCAATGTCTTCGGCGCGGATCGTACCGGAGCCGCTTCGGTTTCCAATGCGGCTCATGGCATGGTGATCGACACGGGTGTGGCGGGCAACTTGGTGGGCAGCAGTATCAGTGAATCGCGAGCCAACTGGTTCTACTACAACCTCCGATCGGGACTAAGGCTGCCTGGCGTCGGACCTTCGAGCAGCAATACGATCATCGGGAATTTGTACCGAGGCAACATCGAACTTGCGATCGATCATGGGGTGGAAGGGCCAACAGCCAACGATACCCCCGACAGCGATGGGTTGGCCAATGCCCCAGTCATCACCAGTGCCTATCTGGCAACCGCAGGTCTCCTGGTGCTGGAAGGGACCAGCAATCCAGGCCAGATCATGCAATTTTACCTTTCCTCTCCGACTACCAATGGCCGCGGCCAGGGGACGCGCAAGCTGTATCAGGGAGTCGAGTCGCTGGGTGCGGATGACACCGATCCAGTGGTTGGGGTTTTCCGCTTTGAAGTGCCATTGGGGACGACGCCGATTGTCGAATTTGGCGACTTGCTGACTTCGGTAGCGGTCAATCCAACTTCGGAGTTTGGAAATACCAAGACGATTGGGGACGTCGCAAGCCAGCAGGCTCCGGTAGTAACACTTGGGGCGACCATCACTTCGTTGATTGCGGGCGATACCTTGAAACTCACCGGATCATTCACCGACCCCGATTCGACGCGGTGGAGCGCGACGGTCGATTATGGCGACGGATCTTCCACGGAGGTATTGACCCTTTCCGATCAGCAGAGCTTTACGCTTGATCATCGTTACCCGAAAGCGAGTCCTGCTGGATTGCCCTACACCATTTTGGTGCGGGTGACCGACAACAGCGGTCTGGTGGGCACAACCAGCTTGACGCTGCAGGTGATCAACCAAGCCCCCGTTTTGAATCCAGGTGAGGTGCGGATTACCAGCCAGTTGATTGAAGGGGACACGGCGACTTTAAGCGGTTCCTTCA
>JBJSWM010000524.1:0-1818 GCA_046085865.1 Pirellulaceae bacterium | reverse complement strand
GCATATTCCCGCCGTCGCCCATGCGGCCGGTCTGCGCCGTCCCGACGTCCAGCAGTGGCGCGCCATCAACCTCCAGGTGGCACGTTTCGTCGACTGCCTTCCCAATGGACCTGCCTACCATCCGACGGTCCGATTTTTTCTTGCTGGCGGGGTTCCCGAGTTGATGTGGCACTTGCGGGAACTGGGGGTGGCGCGCTGCGACGCACGCACGATCACTGGCGAAACTTGGCACACCATTCTCGATGCCTGGCATCGATCTCCTCGCCGCGCCCAGTTGCGAAAGTGGCTTCTCGAGAACGACGGGGTCGATCCCGATCAGGTGATCTATCCCCCCGCAGCGGCTCGCGCCGCTGGAATGACCAGCACCGTTTGCTTCCCTGTCGGCAACCTCTGCCCCGAGGGCTCGGTCATCAAATCGACCGCCATCGATCCCAGCGTGATCGATCCAGATGGGGTCTACCGAAAACAAGGGCCGGCGCGCGTGTTCACCACGGAGAAAGAAGCGGTCGCAGCGATCAAGGGGCAGCACCCGCGCCCGATCCGGCCAGGAGACATTTTGATTCTGATCGGACGTGGTCCGCTGGGATCGGGTATGGAAGAAACCTACCAAGTCACCAGCGCCCTGAAGCACCTCTCCTGGGGCAAGGAGGTGGCGGTGGTCACCGACGCACGATTTTCCGGGGTCAGCACCGGTGCCTGCATCGGTCACGTAGGCCCCGAGGCGTTGGCTGGGGGACCGATCGGCCGCGTCCGCGATGGCGATTGGATTGCGATCCAGATCGATCGCATTCAATTGACCGGCAGCGTCGATATGGTCGGCTCTGTCGACCAGCGACTCGATCCCGATCAAGCACACCGGTTGCTGGCCTCCCGAACCGCTCACCCTGCCCTGCAGCCCGACCCACGGCTCCCTGACGACACGCGCCTATGGGCCGCACTGCAACAGGTTGGCGGTGGCACCTGGGGCGGCTGCGTCTACGATGTCGATGCGATCGTCGAAACGCTGGAAGCAGGCCGTCAGGCCCTGGCCGATCGCAAGGCCGATCAGCGGTAAATCCGATTGCGGCCAGGACCACCATCGAGCAGGCTGTCGAAGCGGTCGCCACAAAGCCAATCGTCTCCCAAGCCTCCCAGAAGCTGATCGACTCCCGCTTCACCCCATAGACGATCGTTCCCATCGCCTCCTTCCAGGCGATCGTTGCCCATGCCACCATAGAGCCAGTCGTGACCCGATTGTCCTAGGATCTGGTCTGCCCCCGACTCACCAAACAGCCAATCGTCCCCGTCGCCTCCATCCAGAAGATCATCGCCACTGCCACCGTAGATCCGGTCGTTGCCCGCACCGCCAAAAAGTCGGTCGGTCCCCTGGTAGGCATAAAGGAAATCGTTCCCTGCATCGCCGTGCAGTTCGGTGCTGCCCCCTCCGGCATACAGCTGATCATTCCCATCACCCCCGCGGATACTCGATGGCAGCAAGATCGCTCTGGCGATCAATACCCAGTCGTGACCTGCCGCAGCATCGATCGAAATGCCTGTCAGGGCGTTCTGGTCGAATCTCCCTTGCCGGACGCCATTGACGGTCACCTGCACTTGGCCTGCGATCCGTTCGACCAGGATGCGGTCCGGACCCGCAGTGCCTCGCACCGTCAAGATGCCGCCGATCACCGAGACCGTCGCGGGGGTTGGAGCTGGAATGTCCATTCGCTGACTGGTCGCCAAGCCAACGGATCGGCCCATCGAGAGCCCCAGTTCGTTATCGAACCTCCAATGGATCCCACCATACAGTCGACTGTCGGCCGATTCCTGAGCCGCTTGGTC
>JBJSWM010000523.1:0-1361 GCA_046085865.1 Pirellulaceae bacterium | reverse complement strand
CCGTCTTCCAGCGGCTCCGTGCGATGCGGCCACGTACTCAATCGACAGCCGAAATAGGTCGAGTTTCTCGTGATCGAAAAAAGGCGCGGTTAGGATTGCACCATTAGAGTACGAATGCCGTCCGTCCGCGGCGGACGGAGTTCGAGAAGCGAGGCCCCGATCTCCATGGATCGCGGCCAAGGGGTGATTCATACCGCCGAGCTTCATCGCGAGTTGATTGCATCGGGTGGTTTGAATCTCTCGCTATTTGGCACCTATTCGAGCCTTCGCAAGAGACGCCAGCAGAAGGGCACGGCGAACTGGGCCGCAAGCCATAGTGGGGCGAATCCCCATCGCACAACCCAGAGGTCGGTCGCTGTGGGAGCCAGTGGTCGACGGTTGGCAATTGCGGCGACTCCGCCTAAATGGCCCAATGAGGCGATCAACGCGGCCTGCATCGCCAGCCCACCATCCAACAAAAGAGCGGATAGTCCGAGCAGAATCGCCTGCCACGATCGCGCTACGCTGCAGGGCTGGGGTGTACTATGGCGAAAGAGCGGCTTTGGCTGGCATCGTTGCGCACCTTGAGGCGGACAACGGCAGAATGGTGGGAGTGATTTTCTTAAAGGGTTCGGGTCTGCGAGGCACTGGCAGTGGCGTTTCGAGTCGCGAGTGCAAATGCGCCAAAGAAGAGACCGCTCATCAAAAGATCGCTGAGGAACGTAGCACGATAAAAAGGAATGCCCATCAGGTAGCAATCGGCCAAGCCTTGCACTGTGGGAGCGTAGCCCATGCGGGGATCTAGCCATGCTCCGAAATTGCTGACCAGGAAGAACAGCACCGAGCCAGCGACAGCACCCAATGCGACCTGAACTGGCTTGTGGGATTGAATCCATCGCCCCAACATGGCGGTGGCCAGATAGGCCAGATAGACCATACCCATGGTGCGGTAGTCGTAAAGGCCCATATCGGAGACCTGAAGCCAATGGCCTACTAGATCGCTGATCGCCAGGGCGGCCAGCGGCAACATCAAGCCCAAAGGCGTTTTGATGACCGCGCCGCAGAAAAGGCTCAGCGCTCCAAAGCAACCGAGATTGGTTTCGACAGGCAAAAATCGCACAGTCACCGCAACGGCTGAAAGCACTAAGGCCCACATCCACCCGCTTCGATTATCCATCAGTATTCCCCAGCCTTTTCCACCGTAATCTCGACATCCATTCGCGTGATGAGTCGGAATCAACCAACAAGTGTCCAGCGATCCTGTTGCGTGTTGATCGACCCAATCCCGGCTCCAGCAAACGTCTCAACAGGTTAGGTGATCCCGGCGTTTTGTTCCAGTGGCGAGCCCTTTTTCTGGGGGCGATTCCCTTAGAATTTGGGGG
>JBJSWM010000522.1:0-2758 GCA_046085865.1 Pirellulaceae bacterium | reverse complement strand
GGTGGGAATCGTCGCGGCTCAGGAGGCGACGACGTATGTGGCTTTCCTGCAATGGCTGGAAGAAGGCCACGCGGGGGAAATGACGTACATGAATCGACGCCGGGAAGCTTACCGGCATCCAAATGGCGTTTTGCCAGGTTGCAAGAGCCTTGTCATGCTGTTGCTTTCGTACAAACAACCCCATCGATCGGCTGACAGGGAGGGCGATGGAAAGGTTGCAGCATACGCCTGCAGCGGCATCGATTATCACGATCGAATTCGGCAGCCACTTCGCCATCTTTCCGATTGGCTGAAGAGAATCGAGCCATCAGCCAAGTGCCGCGGAGCGGTCGATACAGCTCCCTTGCTGGAACGAGATTTCGCGCGCCTTGCGGGGCTTGGCTGGATCGGAAAGAACACGATGCTGATCCATCCCAAACTGGGTAGTTACACTTTCATCGCTGCCCTGCTCACCGATCTCGAACTGAAGCCGGATGCCCCCTTTGCGACGCAACACTGCGGCACCTGCCGTGCGTGCCTGGATGCCTGCCCGACGCAGGCCTTTCCCGCCCCCTACCAACTGGATGCAACTCGCTGCATCAGCTATTGGACGATCGAAAGCCGTAGCATCGCCCCCGAATCGCTCCGGCCTGCCCTGGGAGATTGGGTCTGGGGATGTGACATCTGCCAGGAGGTCTGCCCTTGGAATCGCAAGCCAATCCCATCACAGACCGATTGGCTGCAGGGAGACCCTGCCGTGCGTCAAAGCAATCTGGTCGCCCTGCTGTCGATCGACGAAACCACATTCACGACGCGCTACGCCAATGCTCCGATGCTGCGGGCCGGCTGGAGTGGCATGGTGCGCAACGCCGCTCTAGCAGCGGGAAACCGCCAACTCGCATCGACAAGAAATCTCCTGATGGAGCACCTGAAGCGTCCACATCCCGATTCCACGCATGAGGCGATTCGCTGGGCATTAGGGCGGATCGATGCTGCGGCGGCCAAGGAAGAAGGATCACCCCTCTAGTTCGCCCCATCATGGCAGATCGGTCGAAGAAAGCCTTTCGTTCCATTCCCGCAGCAGGGACTTGGCATCGACCTGATCCACGCTAGCCATCAATCGGCCATCGCGCAAAAGCACTTCGATCGCCATTCCCTCTTTCGCCGATCCAATCGTATCGACGACCTGCTGATTGTCCTGCCTTCGGACGACCGAATATCCACGGCGAAACACCTCCAAAGGATTGAGCGCTGCCAATTGCCCAGCCAATCGATCGATTGGACTGCGCGCTCGTTCTAGCCGCACGGACCAATACCGCTCCATCCGATCCTGAAGATCATCCACCCGCTGCCTTCGCAGCTGAATCTGCTCCATCGGATCCTTCAGAATCGGGCGTTCCGCAAGCAGCCGAAGATGTTGCTTAGCTTCCTGGACCCGCCTCAGCACCGATCGATTCAGTCGATGGTGCGACTCCACCAATCGACTCATCAACTCGTTGGCATCCGGCAAAATTCTTTCGGCTGCTTCCGTAGGGGTCAAGGCGCGCACGTCGGCAGCCAAGTCGGCCAGGGTCACGTCGATTTCGTGGCCGACAGCCGAGACGGTCGGAATCGAACACGCTGCGATCGCTCGCACCACCCGCTCCTCATTAAAGCACCACAGATCTTCCATCGAGCCACCACCTCGACCGACCACCAAAATATCAAGAGAAGGTTGGATGCGTTGCGCCAGGCGGATCCCACGTTCGATTTCCTCCGCCGCACCTTCCCCTTGCACGCGCGCCGGGATCAAAATGACATGGACTCCTCGCCATCGACGCCGCAGCACTTCCAGGAAGTCATGAGCGGCCGCGCCGGTGGGACTGGTCACCAAACCGATGCGGCGGGGAAAGGCAGGGAGTTCTTTCTTTCTTGATGCAGCAAAAAGCCCTTCTTTCTCCAGCTTCGCGTGAAGCTGCTTGAAGGCCAGTTGCAACGGACCGATACCCAGAGGCTGCATTTTCTGGATGACCAACTGATAGGTCCCACGCGGGGCGTAGATATCTAGTCGGCCGTAGCAGAGAACCTCCTGACCGTCGCGCAGATCGAATGCAATCCGCGCCGCCGAGGAACGCCACACCACCGCTCGCACCTGATGCTCGGCGTCCTTCAACGTCAAATAGCAATGCCCGCTGGATGGTCGCGAAAGATCGGAGATCTCCCCTTGCACCCAAGCATCCGGAATCGATTCCCGGAGCGCTGCTTGAGCCCAGGCATGCAGTTGGCCGATCGACATCGGCTCTTCCGGACTACACCCAGGCCATGCTTCTTCTGTCCCCATCGGTATCTATGGCTCCCTCGCCTTGTTTCAACAGCCCGCTCATCTTTCTAATTCATCGCATGACTACGCACCGGACTCGTATGGTGACGCATCGGCCTACCATCGCACGAAAACCGTCTTCCAGAAATTTTGCGCGATACTCCTTTCGGTCCCAAGCGATCAGCCGCCGCGTGGATAGAAACCATCTTTCTCGGTGCCCGCCAGCACCCCATCGACAGGAGGCGAAACATGGTGTGCGAACTTCATGCCGACCGCCAACGCCATCCCCGCAACAAAACCACCGACATGCGCAAACCATGCGACTCCTGTTTGCTCGGATGCGTTCATCGATGCCCATCCGTTGTAGAACTGAAACGCAAACCAGAGTCCCAGGAAAATCCACGCGGGCAAAATGATGACGGGGAAGATAATCAGAAGCGGCAAAACCGACATCACCTTCGCCTTGGGATACAGAAGCAA
>JBJSWM010000521.1:0-1147 GCA_046085865.1 Pirellulaceae bacterium | reverse complement strand
TGGGGAGCCCCAGTGGGATCAGCTCTGGAACCAGATTGCACCCTGGCTAGAAGGTCGCTTGGTGATCGCCCACAACGCGTCGTTCGATATGCGGGTGTTGAGTGAGACTCTGGCGACCTACGACCTAGCCTGTCCGGATCTCGATTACAGTTGCACCCGGTTGATCGCGCGCCGCGCTTGGCCCGAGGAGCATGGGTATGGCCTCAGTTCGATCGCCGAGCGGTTGGGGATTGTCTTTCGGCATCACGATGCTCTGGAAGATGCGAGAACGTGCGCCCGAGTGGCGTTGGAGGCTGCGGCCAAGACGGGATGCCAGACCTTTGGGCACCTGGAGCAGCATTTGGGAATCACGCGAGGCCGATTGCGTCTGGGGCAGTTGATAGGTCCCAGAACGATGCGCCGAAAGAAAGTCCAATGCGAATTAGAAGAGGTGACGTCGGCTGCAGCACCGCGCCGTCGATCGCGAACGGCCCGCGCCGTCGACCAATTGGCTCAGTTGGACGGCTGGCTACAACTGCTTCATGGCGTCCGCCCTCTGGAGGGAAAGTCGGTGGCGTTGATCGGAACGCTTTTCGGCATGCCGATCGAAGAGTCGTTGCTGTTGCTGGAGGCGATGGGAGCCACCGTGCAGGGACGGCAGAATCTGAAGACCGAACTAGTGATCCTGGGACAGGCCGCTTCGACTGCATCCAGCCAGCGCGACCAGCCGCTGGGCATCGCCCAGCTGACGCAGGCCACCCAGCGCCAGGCCGATGGCCAGCCGATCAAGATCCTCACGCAGCGGCAACTTTTGGCATGGATCCCGGGGGGAATGGACCGAGTCCGGGAACTGACAGGCAGTTGAAGTCGGTCGGCGATGGGGGAGGCTTCGATCACGAGTTAGACCCGAAGTCCCAAAGGATGTGCGAACCGGTCTTCACGTGGCATGGCCGTCCCAGCCATGCAGGCCATGCCTCTGCATGATTCACCCATGCGCGAACAGACCAGAACCAAACGTCGATCGGCAATGGAGTCTTTCGAGCACGAGCACGAGCACGAGCACGAAATTCGGATGGGAGGGGGCGGCTTGCGTAGGTTGTGTGAGCCGGTCGTGGATTGAACGCCTTTATGGCGATAGGAGACGATGGTGCGCCGCTGTGGCCGGTGG
>JBJSWM010000520.1:0-6141 GCA_046085865.1 Pirellulaceae bacterium | reverse complement strand
TGATGAGCCAGCGGGCAACACCCGTCTTTTTGTCAAAAGCAATCATCCGATGAGCCGGCACAGCCGTTTCACCCCAGCCCGTCATCACACCGCTGATGATCACTAGGTCTTCGAAGACGACTGGGAAGTTGGTGCGGCCGCCGTAGGTCGACAGCATGCCGTACTCTTCGCTCATCGAGTGCTCCCAGATCACCTTTCCAGTCTTGCCGTCCAGGCACTGAAAAGCGCACCCCAGTCCCAGCACGTAGACACGGTCGGTCTCTGGATCTCCCACGACGCTCGACCATCCCACCCGCTCGGCCGGCGCATCGGAGAGAAAAATATTGTGGATGCTCTCCCAGAGGATGTCGCCGGTCGTCGCATCAGCGCAGACTGTCTTTTCCCCTTCCTGAGTCGTCTCCGGGAAGGCGCGGCAGACCGCATACAGCCTTCCGTTCATGACGATCGGAGTCGATCGGCTGGCCAGTTCTTCGCGCCGCCAAAGCAGATTTTCACCCTTGGGGGACCATTTTTCAGGGAGCCCTTTTTCCAGGGAGAGCCCGTTCATGTCAGGGCCTCGCCAGTGTGGCCAATCCATCGGATCGGCCGGATTGGCCACATCGACCGCACCTGCCGAAGGCATGCCGGCAAGCCACAGGACGCCAAGTGTCGCAACCAGAGAGGCCCGGTGCACCCAGGCCCAGACGCTCGATCGCTCGATCATCGAGGAACTCCTCAGAGAGTCTATGGAAAGGCAGGAGCTTTCATTTTAACACCCATGTCTCCCTATGTCATGGCCCTCCAAAGACTGGTGGGTGACTCCCGCATGAGCTCTGTTCCACTCCCTTTCTCGATTTCCGAGGTCGATTGCCTAAGTGGGCGTCATCCTTGCGGGGGCCGGTTGTTGCGTGGGACTTGGGCCATGGCATTTTGTCGCCTCGGTGAATCAGCTTGTTGGGGGGGCTCTTGAAGCAGCGAGGATGGCGACTGCAGGATGCCGATGGAAAGCTTCTCCGCTTTGCCGTCAGGCGAGGATGGCATCGACCCGATGGGCTTGGCGACCGGCGGTGGCGATCTGCTTTTGGCCATGATGTTCGAAGACCAGGGACTGAGCATCCAGTCCGAAAAGATGCATGAGGGTTGCGGTGAAATCGTTGGGGGTCACCATGTTTTCTACTGCACGATGACCAAACTCGTCGGTGGCTCCGTACACCATCCCAGGCCGGATCCCGCCTCCTGCCAACCAGATGCTGAAGCCTTGTCCATTGTGATCCCGCCCATCCTTCTCGGGCGATCCATGATTTTGTGTCACCGGCAAGCGACCGATTTCGCCACCCCAGTGGACGATGGTCTCCTCCAGCAAGCCTCGTTGGTGCAGGTCTTCCACCAGAGCGGCGGCTGGACGATCGGTTTTTCGGCAGATCGCAGGCAAGGCGGTGCGCAGGGCGCTGTGGTTGTCCCAGGGCTGACCTGCATGGAACAGTTGCACAAACCGGACGCCTCGTTCCACTAGCCTTCTGGCGATCAAGCATCGCGTTCCGTATTCCCGAGTCGCCTCATCTTCTAGTCCATACATGCGATGGGTCGCTGCGGTCTCACGGCGGATATCGAGTGCTTCCTCCGCGGCGGTCTGCATGCGGGCGGCCAGTTCATAGCTGGCGATCCTTGCTTCCAGATCGGCGTCGAAGGGAAACTGCTGAAGATGCTGTTGGTTGATCGCCTGTAGGAGTTCCAGTTGGTTTTGCTGTGGCTGTCCGCGATGATGCGCGGCGGGCTGAAGATTCAGAATTCGAGGCTCTTGCGGCCGCAAAACGGTTCCCTGGAACATCGCCGGCATGAAGCCGCTGGACCAATTATTGACCCCATCCACTGGATGCCCGCCCGGATCGGTCAGCACCATGTAGGCGGGCAGATCCTGTGTTTCGGAGCCGAGGGCATAGAGCAACCAGGAGGCCAGATGGGGGCGGCCAAGCACGCCTGGAATGCCGCCATGGAAGTACCGGATCGACACCTCATGGCCGTTGGCGCCGGTGTGCATGCTGCGGATCAAGCAGATGCGGTCAGCGATCTTTCCCGTCTCGGGTAGGAGTTCCGACAGTTCCATACCGCACTGACCGTGCTTGGAAAATCTCCAGGGTGAACCGAGCAGCTTTTTGCTTGCCTCGTTGACGAAGCTATAGGCGATCTCACCCGGGTACTCCGTCCCATGAAACTTGCTCAGTTGCGGCTTGGGATCGGTCAGGTCCATGTGCGAGGGACCGCCGTGTTGGAAGAGCGAGATCATGGCGCGAGCGCGGGGTGGATGATGGGGTGGACGCGGCTGCAGGTTGTAGGACTTCTCCCCTTTCGCTTTCTTGGGAGACGCTTGGGCCTGATCTTGCTGCAGAAGCCAAGCCAGCGCCACGGCCCCGATACCCATCCCGGTTCTTTCCAGCAACCGGCGCCGCGTCCTACCTGCTGCCACAGGGTCGTTGGACACTGGGATCGCATTTGCCACCTGTTGGTCCTTGATGTTCATCGCTGGAAGTTCCTGTCGCAGTGTTGTAGGTGGATGCTCTCTTAGCCCTGTCATCAGGGAAGCCTGTCATCAGGGAAGCCTGTCATCAAGGAAGGTAGAGGAACTCATTGGAGCTCAAGAGGGCTTGAGCGATTTGTTGGAGAGTCAGTCGCCAGGGGGTGGATCCGGAGGGTATCAGTTCGGGTCTTGCGTTCATCAGCATGCGCTGTTTGGCGACGAAGTTCCAAGCGGCCAGCCACTGGCGATCGCTGGGGCTGTTGCCAGTGATGGCGCGCCATAAAGCGTCGATCTCTTGCTGCATCCTGGCGGGCTCCATCTGAGGTCCGTGGAATTGTTCGCTGGAAACGATGCGAGTGACGGGGCCGCCGGAGGGGGTCCAATGTAGGGTGGCGATCCAATGGAAAGAGTCGGAGGTCTGGTGCTGGATGCAATCGACGATCCAGTCGATCGATTCACCTGCTTCGACGTCGAATTCGGCGACCGACGTTTCGACCGATTGATTCATCGATGTCCAGATTCCCAGCAGACCACGGCGACTCGATGAGATCCTGCCGCGTACTCCGTCGCCATGGGGTGAAAGATGGGCCAGTGGGCCATCGAGTTTCAGTCGTCCTGGCATGGGCGCCGTCCATCTCCGAACCACCGCCCGTTCGGGCACATCCGGGTGTCCTCCCTGAGCATGCCAGATGACCCAACCAGCAACGGGATCGGGAAGCTGGGCCGATGCTTGCCACTGCGAACCGGTGAAGTATCGGAGTTTCTGGAACGCATCGACTTTCTGGGAATTATCATCCCAACGGCCAAATCCATACTCCCAGTGCGACTGGGGAGTCGGTGGTAAGGGAGGGAGATCGGGACGCGGCGGTGCATGGCTGGGTTCGGGAATCTTCTGCACCTGATCGGCCAGCCTAAGCGCCTGTTCCAGGATGAATTCTCCGTTCATCAGCATCAGCGACTGAGGGGCGACCGTCGAACTGGCTCGCCGTTCGCAGTTGGTTTCCATGACTGGTGCATCGAACGCCTGAAGCATGGCGACCGGCCGGCTGCGACGCACCTGGATATAAAGGCTTCGGCGCGTCTGGCTGCCGTCGACGATGACTTGTCCCGTGTCATCTTCCTTGACGGCAATAGGGGGTCCGCCCAGGGCATGATCGAGCGACCCGGAGGCGGCCAGCATGGCGTCTCGCAGCGATTCGGCGGGGAGTCGCATCAGCTTTTGACGCGCCATCGATTCGTCGCTGGAAGCCTGCCGCCAAGCACGCGACAGGAGGATGTTGCGATGCAGCTGTTTGAGGCTCCAGCCAGAGCGTTGCAACTGATCGGCGAGGAAGTCGAGTACCTGGCGGTGTTCGACGGGTGCCCCCAGCTTGCCAAAATCGCCTGGGGTTGCGACGAAGCCTTCGCCGAAGTGATGCATCCAGACGCGATTGACCAGAACGCGTGCGAGCAGCGGATGATCTTCGGCAGTCAACCACCTCGCCAACGCCAGTCGTCGGCCGCTGGTGGGCAGTGAGGGATCATCGGAGGGGAATTCGATACGATGTCCCGACGATGCGAGGACGGCCAGTCCCCCAGGAGCCACTGGCTCTTTGGGCTGCTGGTGGTCGCCTCGGTGAAATCGCTGCGTTTGGGGGAGGTGTCCGGGCGGCTCGGTCAGGGCATGAATGAATTGCTCGGGTGGCTTCCTGCCCCGAATCGCCGCAATCTGTGCGTCCAACTTCTTCAGTTGCTCTGCAGCTTCTGGCAGATACTGATACAAGACACCAGGTGAGATCAGGACACTAGGGTGGGAGGCAAGTAGTTGTTTGTGGGTTTCAGTCCGATCTTTCTCAGGAGTCTGGTAGGCTTCTTGGAGCATCTTGCGGAGCGGTGCTTCGTACTTGAGTAGTTCTTTTTCCAATGCCTTGGCCATCGCTTCCGACTGCTGCTTCTCTCGCTCGGCGGCTACCTCCGAGGCTTCCTTTTCCAGTTGGTCACCAAGCTGGCGTTCGGCCTGGGTGGTGATCGAGATCAGGCGGGCTTGCGGCGGCTTCCACTGTTGCCAGTCGAGAGCCGGAACGAAGACGGCGCGGAGAGCGAAGTAGTCGCTGTGCAGGATCGGATCGTAGCGATGATCGTGGCACTGAGCGCACTGGAGGCTGGTGCCAAGCAGTGATGTTCCGATGATCTTGAGAGTGTCAGCAATGGTCTGGTTGCGAGCCTCCGGGGTGTCGGTGCCACTGCCGGTACCATCGGCTGCCATGCGAAGGAATCCCGTGGCGGCAAGCAGATCGATCTGCTGAGCAGTCCAGTCTCCGGCGTTGGGTCCAGCCAATTCATCGCCGGCCAATTGGTGAGTGATCCACTGATCCAGTGGCATGTCGGCATTCAGCGATCGGACCACCCAGTCGCGATACCGCCATGCCCATGGGCGGATCGCATCATTTTCGTTGCCTCCTTCGGAGTCGGCATAGCCTGCGGCATCCAGCCAGTGTCGTCCCCAATGCTCGCCGTAGTGAGGACTGGCCAGCAGGCGATCGATCAGTCGCTCGTACCAGTCGTCTCTGGTATCCTCCATTACCTCCTGCCGCATCAGCAAGTCGGGAGGGAGGCCGGTGAGTACGAAACTGGCTCGTCGAAGCAGCGTCCAGCGATCGGCAATCGGGCTGGAAATTTCGTTTGTCGCCTCTTCGGGATCTTCGGAATGTAGATCAGCGGCCAACCAGCGATCGAGTGGTTGGTCGAGTGATCCGATCAGAGAGTCCGGGAGCGTGGGCAGCGGGGGGTTGCGTGGGATTGGTTGGTAAGCCCAGTAGGAGCGGTCTTCGGGCGAGATGCCAAGTCCGGGTGGAATCGATTCCGGCTCGGGGCGTAGAGTCATTGCCCCCCCATCGATCCATCGACGGAGTTTTTCTAGTTCTTCCGGGGTTACCTTCTGCTCTCCGGGCGGCATTTCTCCGGAAGAGACTCGATCGATAAGCAGACTGCCATCAGCGTTGCCGGGGTGGATCGCTGGACCGCTCTGGCCACCCTGGATCATGAAGCGAACCAGTCGAAGGTCGAGTTCACCTTCGATTTCCGTGGTGGCGCCATGGCAATCGAAGCAGTGGGCGCGCAGGATCGATCGGATCTCGGTCTCGAAGGCAAGCGTGCTGTCGCCTGTTAGCTCGCCGGCCCTGCAGCAAGGCGGCAGGGCTTGAAGAACAAGCATCAGGGACGAAAGAGCCAAGGAGGATCGATACGACATTGGCGAGGACTTCCTGCAGGGGGGGAAGGAAGGGGATTCCAGGAAGGAAGCAGGTGGGAATTCGCCGGCGGGGCAGATTCGCACGGCTCTTGCTTGGAGTATAGGCCAAACCAACAGATTCCCGCAGTCCGCTGCACCGCAAGGCAGACCGAACGTTCAGCTGGCTCCCCTTCCCTTTTGCTATCGATCTCCGTCCACCTCCAATCGGTGCCACCCACCTTTTAGCCTTGGTGCTCTGCACCTCCAATCGGTGCCACCCACCTTTTTTCTTGGAGTTTTGTGGGCTTCGGTAAGGCTGGGGGTTTTGTGGTCGAGTTGGTGAAAATGGGTGTTTTGATCGGTGCCACCCACCTTTTTTCTTGGAGTTTTGGGGGCTTCGGTAAGCTTGGGGGTTTGTGATCGAGTTGGTGAAAAGCGA
>JBJSWM010000519.1:0-3911 GCA_046085865.1 Pirellulaceae bacterium | reverse complement strand
TGCCGGGGACCTGTTTGGAGCGTCCGAGCGCTGTTTCGCAAGCCACCACACCAAGTCCGATCGTTAGCGCTGGATGTCGGATCGCGCACCAGTGCAGCAATGTTGCGAGTGTTGCTTGCTGAGACCTACGGGATCCAACCTGCATTAGAACCATTCGGGATCGACGCTCCCGTCGAGTCGACTTCGGCAGACTGCGTTCTTGTCATCGGCGATCGTGCGATGCGGCAACAGTGGGATGGCGTTGTGGAGCATTGGGATCTGGGGGAACAGTGGGTGCGCCGAACAGGACTTCCATTCGTTTTTGCGATGTGGATCGCTAATCCTATTTCGAGGGCCGGAAACGATGATGCAGCATGGAAGTGGTTGGAACGCGCCTTGGAAGAGGCGCGGGACCGGGGATGTGGGAAGATGGCGGAACTGGCTATGCGTCATTGCAAGCAGTACGCACTGACACGTGAGCAGTGTCTCGCTTATTTTGAGAAGAATCTCTACTTCCAGCTGGATGGCTCCATGCTGGAGGGTCTTCGATGCTACGAACAGATGGTCCGCCGCTGGTGTCCAGAGTTGATCCCGGCCGAATCGCTGGCAGGAATGGAGAGTTCAGGTTCATGAGTTACGAAATCGAATCGATCGTCGACCGCGTGGTGGATGGGCAGCGACTCTCCTGTGAGGATGCACTACGGCTCCTGGAGAGCAATCAGTTGGGGGTGATCGGACGCGGCGCCCATGCGGTGACGGAACGACTGCATCCGGAACCTTATCGAACCTACAACGTCGATCGGAACATCAACTACACCAATATCTGCACTGCCGTCTGCGACTTCTGCGCCTTCTACCGGACTCCAAAAAGCCAGGAAGGCTATGTTCTCAGCCGTGAGGAGCTGCACCAGAAGGTTCAAGAGACAGTGGAACTTGGCGGCAATCAGATTCTGTTGCAGGGAGGTCTGCATCCCCATTTCAAGTTGGACTGGTATGAGGAAATGCTTTCCGACCTGAGGCGGCACTTTCCATCGATCAACATCCATGGTTTCAGTCCGCCCGAAATCCATCATTTCACGAAGGTCAACAAGATGGCCTTGCGGGAAGTGCTTGAACGTCTGAAGGCTGCAGGGCTGGGCAGCCTTCCTGGAGGCGGTGCGGAGATATTGGTTGATCGCGTGCGGCAGGAGATCACGCGCGGAAAGGTTCTGACAGACGATTGGCTGGAGGTGATGAGAGTCTGGCACCGCTTGGGTGGAAACAGCTCGGCCACCATGATGTTCGGTCATGTGGAAACGCTGAAGGAGAGGGTCGAGCATCTGAATCGCATCCGCCAACTGCAGGATGAGACCGGCGGTTTTACTGCATTCATCTGTTGGTCCTTTCAGCCGGACCACACCGATTTGGCTCATCTTCCTCCCGCACAGGCATTCGAGTACCTGAAAACCCAGGCCGTAGCACGCCTCTTCCTGGATAATGTTCCCAATATTCAGAGCAGCTGGGTGACGCAAGGGTTGAAGATTGGGCAACTGGCGTTGCTCTTTGGCGCCAACGACATGGGGTCGCTGATGATCGAAGAAAATGTCGTCGCAGAGGCGGGTACGGTGCACTTCTTGACGCTCGATCAAATCCGCAGCGCGATTGAGGAATTGGGGTATAGCGCCAGGCAACGCGACGTTTGGTATCGATTGGTCCCAGAGTCGTTGGAGCGGCGTGCTGTCGAAGCCAATCGAGAGCGAGATCAGTTCAAATCGCTGCCAGTTGTCGCTGGGTGATTGATGTATGGAGGGCTTTTAGGGCCAGCAGTTGACAGGAGCCATTGAAGACGTCGGTGGCTCTAAGCCGCTTGGAAGGGCATCAAGCCAGTGTGCGACGCACCAACCGATGTTTCAGTCGATCGAGCGATGCTGGATATTTCCCGACCGATCCGATTGAAGATAGGTTTCCAGGATCACCATGGCGGCAACACTGTCAAGCCATTTGGACCGTTGGCTAGCTTTCAGATTGCCCTCCCTGAGCAACTCTTCAGCGCGCACGGTGGTAAATCGCTCATCGACCCAAGCGACAGGAATGCCGGTACTTTCCTGAAGCCGCTTCGACCACAGCTTGCACTCACGCATTTTGGAGCTTTCATTGCCGTCGAGGTGAAGCGGCATTCCGAGGATCCACCCCACCAGTCGCTCCTCCCTAGCGAGCTTGCGTAGCTGGTCGAGATCCCAAGCCTCATTGCGTCGATGGAGGATTGGCAAGGGGCCAACCCACTGCTGCCCAGGATCGCAGATCGCCAGACCGATACGAACCGATCCGAAATCGATTCCAACCAGCCGTCCGGCTTTGGGAATCTCCAAGAGTAGCTCATTTGAAGAGTCTGCTTCAGCCATCGGCGACGCCTTACAAGTACTGGTGGTGGCCGAGTTCCTTCAGTTGCTGAACGACCTCCCTCACCCGCTCCTCTTCCGACTTGGGAGCCACCAGCGTGGCATCCTGAGTGTGGACGACAATGCAGGAATCCATTCCGATGGTCACCACCAGGTGGTCGGGCTCGGTTCTGACGATCATGTTTTTGGAGTCGATCGGCAGGTAGGGGCCCTGCACAGCATTGCCATGGCTGTCGACGCTCAGCAAGCGTGCGAGAGCTTGCCAGCTGCCGACATCATCCCATTGAAAAGGAGCTTCGATGACGTTGATTTTGGGATACTTTTCCAGCACGGCAAAATCGATCGAGATCCCCGTCACCTTTTCGTAGAAGTTCCGGAATCCTTGCTGGAATCCCGAACTGCCGATGCCTGCTGCAATTTGCTCCAGCAATCGGTACATCTCGGGTTGAAAGTCTTTTAGGGCGCTGAGGATCGTCCTGGCTTTCCATAGGAAGATGCCTGAGTTCCAGTAAAAGCCACCTTCCGCAAGGAACTGTTCTGCGGTTTCCCGATTCGGTTTCTCGCGAAAACGGTCGACTTGAAATGCTGCGATGCCATCGCTGGCAGCGACCGCTTTGCCGCGTTGGATGTAGCCGAATGATTCGGCTGGGTAGGTAGGGCGGATGCCAAAAGTCACAATCTGCTCGGGATCCGATTCCAGCATCGCAGCCCCCGCTTGGATCGCTCGGTGGAACTCCTCTTTGGGAGCGATCACGTGGTCGGACGGCATCACCAGCATGGTGCCTTCAGGATCGGCCGCAGCGATGAGGAATGCAGCTAAGCCGATGCAGGGAGCCGTGTCTCTCTTGAAAGGTTCCCCAATGATATGCTCGGCTGGCACCGTGGGCAGTTGACCGACCACCGCATCCTTCAATTGCTCATTGGTCAACACCAACAGATGCTCAGGGGTGACTAGGCCGACGAGTCGATCGGCGGTCTCCTGCAGCATCGATTTGGGCTGACCCATCGTCAAAAGCTGCTTCGGCTTGGTCGCGCGGCTTGCAGGCCAGAACCGTGTGCCAGATCCACCAGCCATAATTACTGCGTGCAACATAGACGGTTCGAATTCCAAGAGGTTCGAGTGAGTTTATAGGGAAGGATCAGGAAGGATACTGCGTGTCAGGAATGCATCATGGTTCAGCTGGTCAAGTGCGAACAGCCGGGATGACAGGTGACGGGGCTCTAGCGCCAAACAAGGGGCAATTTCGGTCTGGATTCCATCGGCGACCCGAACCCCTGCCTGCTCCAGCCAGTTTCGATGCAAGGCAGAGATACGTTGCCGACAGTGCTCAGGGGTATCCGACGCATGGCCATCGGCGTTTTTCACCGGCGCGAAAGACTCGGCGGCTTCCACTTCGATCACTAGCGACTTGGCGGCCACTGGAAGCAGATCAAAGATGAATCGTTCGTACTTGAAGGCATTTGGCATCTGGGGACTTACCCTGGTGCCATGTTCGTCGATAAACGGCACCTTCTTGACGGCTCGATGATACGGCAGGGACTTCTCGCCAAGAG
>JBJSWM010000518.1:0-681 GCA_046085865.1 Pirellulaceae bacterium | reverse complement strand
AGTGGTAAAGCCAGAGTGGCCTTGGCCACGAACCGAGAGTATGTCTGTCGCATGACTTCATGAGGATCCGGCAAAGTTGGTGATGAACTTCACTTCCTAGCCGCAGATTTCCGATGGAGTTTTTTCGGTTGGATCGGATCTGAAGAAGTCGCTGTATATGAGGTACCATTTCCTTGCGAGTCAGGGAATCGATCATCCAGGATGGGGCATGCACCATCGCGGAAAGGAGATCTGGAAGCGACTTTGGGAAACGGCGTGAATACGGCATGAAACTGTCGATCAGCCCGCAAAATGCGACCTCTTCACCCTGTTCGATCAACTCCCGTGCTACTTCGAACGCCAGCACTCCACCATAAGAATATCCTGCTAGAAGGTAGGGGCCTTTCGGTTGTTGCCCTCGAATCGATGCCAACGCGGATTGCGCGATATCGCGGAAGCTTAGATTGGCATGGGATCGTAGGTTGCTGGAATTTGCTTCGACACCGAAGAGAGTGATCGGTGCTTTCCACGCATCCACTATCGGATTGTAGATAGCAAAATCACCGAAGACTCCATGGAGCAGGAAGAGTTCGGGGCCAGGAAATTGCTCCGTTAGGCGAAGGCAGTGGCTGGCGACGGGCAAGACGGAAGATGCGGATTTGGTTTGAAGGAGCGCTCGCAAATCATCTAGTTTCCTGTGAG
>JBJSWM010000517.1:0-905 GCA_046085865.1 Pirellulaceae bacterium | reverse complement strand
ATCAATGCTGCCCGAGTCAATCGGCCGTCCATCGCAACTTTGATCTTGTTCAGAAACGTTAAGTCATCCCACTCCCAAACCTCTCTGGCTAAGTGTGCCTTTTTAGCATCACCTTCAAATCGCTCAGCATACTCACTGCGTGCTCGCTGAATTGCATTGGGGTCAAGATCGTTGAGTGTTGCCGATTCACAGATACCAGCAGACCAATCGACGACTGGACCGGAAACGATCTCCCACAACTTCCGTTCCTTTTCAGGATGTTCACTGAGAGATTTCTTGTGGCTGCCCACTCGAATATAGCGGCGTCCAGCAAAGGCAACCGGCGCAGTATTCGCCGCTTGCACTTCGAACAAGACGATAGGCACACTATCCGCTTGAAACTCGAAGACACGGAAGTTGATTCGAGGAGAAAGCAGTTTATGGAGCCATGGTTCGAGATCTTCGTTGCCATGCCCTTTCTGTTGGCGAGGCTTGAATGTGGTACCGACAATGCGATGGGATCCATCTTCCAGACCCCAAACTAGGTAGCCAAACGGCTGGTTTAATAGTGCCGCTGCATTGGAGATTGCGGAGAGATTCTCGCCTATCATCTGCGGATCGCTATTGTTTTGCTTGAACTCGACCCATTCGGTTTCGTGAGGCAGAGCCAGCAATTCCGTGAGCTTCGCTTGGAGTTGAGCTTCGTTCATTCACTCTCCTCCGATGGCTCGATTTCTTCGGCGGATTTCTTTCGTGTCGTTCGTGCTTTTCGTGGTTGCTTCCCCTTCGACTTCGCTGGCGGCTCCCAGGCTCGGATCTGTTCAAGTGTGAGGCCAAGTTCTTGGGCGTCGGCCTTGACCAGCGTCTCGTAGGACTGGCCTGCGGTCTCACCGAACTCGGGGTCAATCTCGGGATGCCACTGGTGG
>JBJSWM010000516.1:0-3701 GCA_046085865.1 Pirellulaceae bacterium | reverse complement strand
AATGGCAATGGTGATGGCAAAAGGGGAAATGGAGATAGGCCGCGCGCGGCCATGGCCCCTGGCCAGGATCTCCCCACGCTGCAGCGGCCATCGGAGAGATCCCGCCAGATGCATCGGGCATGATCAGTCCAGCCACAGTTTCAAGCGTCCATCCAGCATGTCGGGCAAAGCACGATGGACCAGTCGGCGGATCTGAGTCAGCGTGTAGCGGGTGCTGAAGTGCCCGCAGATCACGGTGCGATTGCGAAAGTAGCTGCGCCGCTGCACCAGATCATCCAGGTGCGTGTGACCATGCTTGTGAATCAATTCCTTGCGATGGCTGGGGGCCAGAAACGTCATTTCGGTGATCAGCACATCCGCATCGTACATCACCGGATTGTCGTCCAGACCTTGCGCCGTGGTGTCGCCCGCATACGCCAGTAGAGGATGCCGCATCTCGGCCGATACCTCCACTCCCGAAAGGCGGATGTCGCGGATCTGATCTCCGGAAAGCCCCTGGTATTCGGCCTTGAGTTTCTTTCGCCGTTCCCAGAGGACAAAACCGATGCAGGGGATCGAATGCCGCATCGCAACGGTGGTCACCAGCAGCTCACGCGACAGTTCAATCTCCATCCCAGGTTCCACGCCGATCAGTTGCACCGGAAGTCGGCCCCGATCCAGCCGCGTGAATGCCTTCAGCAGTTGATCGATCGCAGACAGACTGGCGGCTGGCGCGTAGATGGTGGGGGGATCCATCTTCATCATCCGCCGCCGCGCGACGTAGGCCGGCAGCGCGGCGATGTGATCCATGTGGGTATGGCTGACGAAGTAGGTAGGGGTCCCCATGTGATCCCATGGCTGATTCCCCAAGTCGAATCCTACCCGCAGCTCGGGGATGCGCCAGTAAGTCTGCACCGCTGCGCGGGAATATCCCTCCACCGTCCATGCCCCTTGCGACCACTGCAGGCTGGGACAGTTGTCGACTGGGATATGCTCGATCGGCGAATCGTTCGACTCACCTCCCTTTCGCTCCTGCGACTTGGGACGATTCCGATCTGGCTGGTCCACCGGCACTCCTTCCAAGAGGTTTCAACACCTCATGCACCATCAACGATCCGGGAAAGGAAGGAATTGCCCATGGCCCCCCGACGACGAACGATCGTTCCGTCGCAGGGGACACACGCGAAACCGCGCGGATCCGACCCCTAACCTATCCTTCATCGTCGCAAAGTCTCGTCCGCAGGCAAGCTCCCTTTGAGCGAACAGGAATTGCGAGGAACAACGAATCGGACGGGGCGATCGAGTCGGAAGGCGGACGGAAATCGGTTACAGCCGATTGAGCTTACGGGAGTAGAGGATGACGACGGCTCCCGAAAAGATCAGCCCCCACGGCATCCATTCCTTAGGCCGGAAGGTCTGCGGGGGAGCTAGGTTGGGCTGGGAGCCGCCGAAAAGCGATCCCGAGGAGGGAGCGGGTTGAGCGGGAGTGGAGGCGAAGGTAGCCGAGTCGACGACCAGGCACTGCACCCCAGCAATCGCCATCGCCAGACCGAGACCAACAAAGAATGGACGCCACATCACGATACCGCCCCCCGTCCCATGAATCGCTACCACCCAAATCTCGCCCCGCCAGTTCAACGCATCCTCTGGTTTCGTCCTCCCCACCACCGGCTCTTTGACCTGGCCGGTTGGTTTCCGTCTGTAGCGATCGCACCCAGAGAAAGGAACCTGACGAATCGATGTGGCACGCCAGAAAGACGGCGGGCCAACCCCCAGATCGCTGAGCCTGGACGCGGGGGAACCAAGCACCAGTGGGGTGGCCACAGCGATCGCAAAGGCACGTGAACGGCCACTGCGCTGGAACTTAGGGCGGTCTAGGTGACTTTTTCTGGCGGAAGGCTTGGCATTGGCATAGCCAGCGGGGATACTGGTTGGCGGGTGGTGATGAGTCTGCATCGCCACTCTCGCCTTTGTCCTTCCTTCCTGTGTGGAACCATCGATTTTTCGGATTGGAGCATTTGATGAAACGACCATCCAAGGCACGGCGCCAGTTTTTGAAGACCTCTGCGGCAGTCTCCGCCGGTTACTGGGTTGCTGGTGGGGTATCCCCTAAGGAGAGCCGATCGGCGATCGAGGAAGTTCGTTTTGCCTGCGTCGGGGTCGGTGGGAAGGGGCAAAGCGATTCCGATGACGCCGCCCGCGCCGGGAAGATCGTCGCCATCTGCGACATCGACGACAGCACGATTGCCAAGCGGAAGGAAGACGACAAGTTCAAGGATGCGAAGGTCTTTCATGACTTCCGTAAATTGTTCGACGAAGTCGGCAACAGCATCGATGCCGTGACCGTCAGCACCCCCGACCATCTGCACGGCTTTGTCGCCGCGATGGCGATGAAGAACAAGAAAGCCTGCTTCTGCCAAAAGCCGCTGACCAAGACGATCTGGGAAGCTCGTCGCCTGGCCGAGATCGCCAAGGAAACCGGGGTTGCAACGCAGATGGGCAACCAGGGATCGGAGAAGACAGGTCTTCGCGAGGCAGCCGCCAAGATCAAGGCGGGTGTCATCGGCAATGTGAAGGAAGTCCACGTCTGGACCAACCGACCGGTTTGGCCGCAGGGAATCCCGCGTCCCAAGGGGGAGCCGGTGCCTGCCAACATCCACTGGGATGAATACATCGGCCCGGAGAAGATGCGAGACTACAGCCCTGCCTACCATCCCTTCAAGTGGCGTGGTTTCTGGGCCTTCGGTACCGGCGCGCTGGGGGACATGGCCTGCCATACGCTGAACATGCCTTTTGCCGGCTGCGACTTGGTCAATCCAACCGCCGTCAAGGCACGCACCAGCGGCCATAACAGCGAAACCTTCCCAGCCAACTCGCTGATCGAGTTTGATTTTGGAGCGACCGACAAGCGACCTCCGCTGAAGGTCTTCTGGTACGACGGTGGCCGCAAGGTCGACCCCGCGCTGCTGGAAGGTCAGAAGATGCGCGATAGCGGTAGCTTGGTGATCGGCGACAAGGGGAAGATCTTCTCCCCAGATGATTATGGAGCCGAGTACTACCTGCTGGGTGGTGCTACGGACAAGGAAGTGGATGTCGAAAAGAGCCCTGGGCACTTCCGCGAGTGGGTTCAGGCGATCAAGGGTGGCAAGCCAGCGTGGTCGAACTTTGCCGACTACGCCGGGAAGCTGACCGAGGTGATTCTGCTAGGCAACTTGGCGGTTTGGGCTGCCGGGGAAGCGAAGGAAGGGGTCCAGGAAGTCGAATCGCCACTGTTGGAGTGGGATCAAGCCGCTCTGAAGGTCAAGGGGACCGACCAGTTCGACTGGATGATCAAGCCGAACATGCGGGAAGGTTACGAAAACATCTTCTAGCATCGGTCTTCGCCGTTAGCAAATCACCGACAAGATTCGTAAATAGCCCAGGCGTTCGCCTGGGCTATTTTTTATGCCGCGCTTACGGCATTTGGGGTGCACGACGCATCAACGCCGATTGGTTTTCGTTCGACATTTCGCAACATGACCATCCGAGGGCAATGTGAGGGGGGGGTTGGGGTGACGTTGCGATGCTGGACGTCGAGATCGCAACCATCAACGTCCAACATCATTGGCCGCAACGCGGCCAGATACGAAAGCCCAGGGCAACGCCCTGGGTTCGAAGGGCAACGCCCTGGGTTCGAAGGGCAACGCCCTGGGTTCGAAGGGCAACGCCCTGGGTTCGAAGGG
>JBJSWM010000515.1:0-3598 GCA_046085865.1 Pirellulaceae bacterium | reverse complement strand
TCCCGAAACGGACCATTCTTACGCCGTTCCTCCACAATCGACTCCGCCGCCGCACCCCCACATCCCTTGATGGCGCTCAGCCCAAAATAAATCTTTCCCTGATCGACGATGAAACCCACGCCGCTGTGGTTGATATTCGGCTGCAACACCTCGATCGCCATTCGCTGGCAATCTTCAATATGCTCGACCAGTGAATCCTTCTGCTTGAAGTTTCGCCCGGGGATATCGCCGGTTAGCAGCGCCGCCATGAATTCGGTCGGATAATGAGCCTTCAGATAGGCTGTCTGGTATGCGATCAATGCATAGGCGGTGGAGTGGCTTTTGTTGAATCCATAACCGGCGAACTTCAAAATCATTTCCCAGAACTCTTTCGCCTCGGCCTTCCCCATCCCCTTGGCCACGGCACCTTCCAGGAACTTCTCCGCGTTCTCGTCGATGATCGACTTCTTTTTCTTGCTGATCGCCTTGATGCAGGTGTAGGCCTTGGCCAGTTCGATTCCCCCCAATCGATTGAGAATCCGCATGACCTGCTCTTGATACACCATCACCCCATGCGTTTCCGCCAGGATCGATTCCAAGACCGGATGCGCATAGACCGCCTTCTTGCGGTTGTGCTTGACGGCTACGTAGTCTTCAACCATCCCACCTTCCAGTGGACCGGGCCGGTAGAGCGCATTGGTTGCGATGATGTCGCGAAAATGGTCGGGCTTCATCTTCTGCAGCAAATCGCGAATGCCTCCGCTTTCCAGCTGAAAAACCCCTTTCGTCTCCCCACGCTGCAGCAGCGCGAAAGTCGCCTGATCCTCCAGAGGGAACTTCAGCGGATCGATCGTCTCGCCTCGAGACTGCTGAATCAAATCGACTGCATGAGAGAGAATCGTCAGGTTGCGCAGCCCCAGAAAGTCCATCTTCAGCAAACCAGCCGACTCGACATCCCCCATCGACCACTGCGTGATGATGTCCGTCTTGCCGGTGACTCGACAAAGCGGCACGTATTCGGTCAGCGGTCGATCGGCGATCACCACCGCTGCGGCGTGCGTGCCGACGTTGCGAGCCAACCCCTCCAGCTTGCGTGCGTAGTGGATCAACTGCCCCACATCCTCGTCGCTTTCGGCCAGTTGCCGGAGCTCCTCATTTTTCTCCAGCGCTTTGTCGATCGTGATCTTCAGTTCGTCAGGGATCATCTCCCCGACCTGCACCACGCGCTGCAGCGGCAATCCTAGAGCCCGTCCGACATCCTTGATCGCCGCCTTGGCCGCCATGGTGCCAAAGGTCCCGATCTGCGCCACATTCTGCTCGCCGTACTTATCCTTGACGTATTTGATGATCTCCGCCCGTCGCTCCTTGCAGAAATCGATATCGATATCGGGCGCTTCCTTTCGGTTCTCATCCAAAAACCGCTCAAACAACAGATCGTACTTGATCGGGCAGACATGGCTTAGATACAGCGCATAACAGACCAGCGCTCCGACACCACTGCCTCTGGCCGTCGCCGGAACTCCTAGCTCCCGCGCGTAGCGCACAAAGTCCCACACGATCAAGAAGTAGTTGGAAAAACCAAGCCGACTGATCACTCCAAGCTCCCGGTCCAGTCGATCCATGACGACTTGAGCCAACTGCCCTCCCGGACGCATCTCCCCATTCCCCAAATACCTTTCCTTCAACCCCAACAGGCAGAGTTCTCTTAGATAATCATCTGCCGATTTCTCACCGGGCGTTGCAAAGGATGGAAAGTGACGCTTCCCCAATTCCAGATCGATTTCCACCTGATCGGCGATCCGCTGCGAATTGCTGACCGACTCCTCAAGCCCCGAAAACAGTTCATACATCTGGTCTGGTGACTTCAGGTAGTACTCCTGCACATCCATTCGCATCCGATTCTGGTCGGTCTTGAATTTCCCGGTGTTGATGCACAGCAGAAGATCTTGCGCGTCAGCATCATCCTTTTCGACATAGTGCGCATCGCAGGTCGCCACCATCGGCAATCCCATCCGCTTGGCGATATCGACCGCCGCCTCAAGATGTAGCTTCTGCAATTCGAAACCACTCTTCATGATTTCGATGTAGTAGCGATCGCCAAACAACCTGTGAAACCAACCCGCCACCTCCATCGCCTCGCGCCGCGCCTGATCGGGATTCGTACCATGTACGATCGCGCGGGAGAATTCACTGGAGATACATCCGCTGAGGCATATCAGCCCTTCGTGATACTTCTCCAGAAGCTCTTTATCGATCCGTGGCTTGAAGTAGAACCCTTCAAGACTGGCGTGCGAGGCGAGTTGGATCAGATTCCGAAATCCCGTTCGGTTCTTCGCTAGAAGCGTCAGGTGGAATGACGCTTCCTTGCTGCTGGACGCCTCGCGATCACGCCGCCCCTTCGGCGCTACATACGCTTCATAACCGAGAATCGGATTGATGCCGGCTTCTCGCGCCTTGGTATAGAATTCCAACGCTCCATGCAAGTTTCCATGGTCGGTGAGCGCCAACGCATTCATTCCAAGCGCCTGCGTTCGCTCCACCAATCGATCAATCGTACTAGCACCATCCAGGAGGCTGTAATGGCTGTGGCAGTGCAAATGCACGAAACGACGATCGGTCATTGAATTCCTCCTTGCACCAAATCAGAACCGCCGGCTAAACCCCCGGCGAACCTGCAATTCTAACGCCCGCCACCCTCTCCCGCGACGCCTGCAAAGATGGGTGGTTTAGGTCAGCAGTGGACCAATTTCCCGCTTTTCTAATCGCCTCCTCAGCCTGTTTTTGGTCATCTGGGGTTCTTGCTGTAAGCGATCGCTGCAATGCCCCGCTTTGCATCGGTCATGGAATGTCAGCGGACTGTTCGCGATCTACCGCTATGGGCTGAGCATCGAGCGGGTTGTGTGGTAGCGGGTTGGTCAGGAACTTGCAAAAAACAGTGGACTCGCCAGAATCAAGGTAGATTCAGCCTCGTGACCGGCCCCTTCATCGCAGGAAGTCACAAAGGCAAAAAATGCCAGAGAACTCCATCGCTCTGTTCACTCTCAATGTCTCCGTGACATACAGATAGTCGCGATCCCGTCTTTTCGCTCGGTGGTGATCCACTGACCAATAGAATTGCCGGATAGTCCTTTTTTCCAGCCTAGCCGCATTCAGTTTCACGAACTTCCCAGCAGGCGTTGGAAGAAAATACCCAACCCTCCCCCGTCGGCGACTTCTGCAATCCAATCGACCCACGATGCACGGCCCAGCGATCGACGTTAGATTCAACCGATGCTTCCACCGAACTTTCCTGACCCCACGATGCACTTTCGCCCCACGAGGCTGTCCCCATGTCCCATGCTCCAAGCCGCCGTGCCTTTCTCGCGGTGACCGGAGCTTCCGCGATCCCCAGCGCGACAACCGCTGCCGTTGCTGCGAGGTCTCTGGAAGCTGCACCGATCGACCATGGGCTAATCGATTGCCAAAGCCATCTTTTTTTTCCTGAAGTCCTCCAGGTGATGCGATCTCGCAAGGTGGAACCCCTGGTAATGGACCAGGATGGTGTACCCATTCTGAAGATGGGGGATTGGCTTCGCAAAATCCCCCCCTCCTACACCAGCGTGGAAACCAAACTTTCGGC
>JBJSWM010000514.1:0-3310 GCA_046085865.1 Pirellulaceae bacterium | reverse complement strand
CCAAGTGGTCGCGCCGCAGCCTAGGGAGGCGCTGCGAAGATGCTGAGGAACTGCCTGGAGGGCATCATCGGCCAGCGTGTAGATCAGCGGAACGATGGCGAAACTAAGAAGGCTTGCGACCAGTATCGCGTTCCGCTCCTGATACCCTCCTGAAAAAACCAATGGCTGGATTGGACCCAGGCCACGCTGCAGCACCCATCCAATCGATCCGGCGACCACCCAGACCAGCAACGCGGCAAGAAAGAACCGGGTCAGTCTTCCCCATGCGGTTGTCCAATAGCTACCATCGCCCAGGAGGCTCTCCATGCGACTGCTTCCGAGACCGATCAGCAGGACGGCCAGCGGCAGTGCAATCAATTGCCATCCGATCTGCGAACTAGATTGTCCGTCGGTGATCCAGCGGAGCAGATTTCCGTCGAACCAACGGTCTTCGATCCAATGGCCCAGCCATCCTGCCTGCCAGACCGAAACGGGCAACAGCATAAGGACGGCCACCACGCGATAACCTGTCGATCGCAGAGCGATTTCCCGTTGGACCAGGCCCCACAGATGAGCACCGAGGAGATAGTTGAAGGGGACCAGTAGCACCATCGCTAGCATCCATGCCAGGTGATCGCGAAGCCAGGGTGCGAAGACCATGGCAGCCACGTAGCCCAGCACCACACTAGGAACGCTGGCCATCAGTTCGATCGCCGGTTTGACCCTCCGTCGCCACCGGCGGTCCATGAACTCGCTGGAAAACACCGCCGCCATCAGCGCCAGCGGGACTCCGACCAACAGGGTATAGAAGGTTGCCTTGAGCGTTCCAAAGATCAATGGAATCAGACTCAGCTTGTTCTCGGCCGCGACCGATCCAGAGGAGCTTTGCCACATGTATCTTGGCTGGGGATAACCTTCATACCAGACAGGCCGAAAATAGGATTGCCAGGATGCTTCGGGATGGGCTAGTGAAACGGGGCGCTGAGCCAATTGTTGATCGCTCACCATCCAGATGGCATCTCCCTTGGGAGAAAAAGAGCAGTGCTTCCATGGAACGCTGGAATCGCGGAAACGTGCCAAATTCCGCGAGGTCGAAGCGAAGGAGAGTTGCCCTTCACCGGCATCCGTCCAGCTCGCCAGAACGCGTTCGGTCGGTGAGCAGGCCAGGGCGCGTACGGGAGCCGTACCTGCTTCTATCCGTTGAACCGCCGCCAACCGATTGGCCCCCCCCTGATGCTGCTCGGCCGTCTCGCGGACCTCAAAGACGCCGACGATGGAGCCGTTGGCATCGCCTATCAGAAACGTTTCACGACCCAGCAGAGGGGCTGCGACGGTTGCCGCCCGGACGCCGTAATCGGACAACTGGAGTTGGTACTCCGGAATCAATTGCTTCTTGTCGTTGCCGGTGATTGCATCCCAGCGGTAGGAAATCACCTCCCCGACGGACGATGCAACCAGGACGCGGTTTCCGCTGGCGTGCATCATCACTCCGATCGGCTCACCTGCCATCCTCTCGCCCAGGTCCTGGTGCATCGTTGCGACCTGCTCGGTGGTTTTTTTTGTCAGTCGATTGACTTTGGTGGAGCTGATGCCGACGGTTAGACGGTTCCCGCAGACAACTCCCCATTGTCTGGCGCGATCCTGGGAGCCAGCGCCTCCCGTTTGGCTGCCCTGCAGATCGACCTGCCTGACCGGCTGATCCCCAACACTTAGCGGTGGGCTCCATCGCGCGGTCGGGGTTGTGAGGAAGCGGCGCAATCCCTCGCCCGTGGAGACGACCAAGCGATTGTCCTCGGTGGCCGATGGCTTGGGTTGCGAAGTTGGAGCGTCGCTATCGGCCAGAAAGCCTTCTTCCAGTGAAAGATCGAGGAAGCGCAAGGTGCCGTCGGTGCATCCGACAAGCCAAGTGCGGTGGTCGGGGGTATTGGCCGTCGTGACAATCCGTGTGGTCGCGGGCCAGTCTTCCGGTGGCGGTAGCTCTTGAATCAGCCGAGCGGTGGCGGTGTCGAACACCGCAATGGTTCCATCGCTTCGAATCACCCAGGCCATCCAATTGGAATCATGACAGCCAACCGCAACCGCCTCCTGCTGGTAGCTAGTGGGAAGGGAGAAAGCGCGAGAGTCGGCGATTTTGGATGGGCGAAATAGCGGCAGCACGTTGGCAAGCAGCACGATCACCACGAGAAAAATCGACAGGATCGTCCCGATGCCACCGATGGGGATCACCGTCGATGCCACAGAATCCAGCAGCTTGACTCCCCAAGGAGTCGATTGGCTTCGCTTCATGGTGGCGGCATCGCGGCGGGAGTGAGGTATGCGAACTGGCCGTCAGCTCGCTGGGATCGGCCCGGAATTCCTGTCAGGCTTCGATCCACAGCGACCGCGCCAGTCGTGAGTGCGGCATCAAAATTTCGGATCAATCCCGACGCTTTGAAGGGCTTCGCGAGCGGTTTGTGCATCCACCGGGTAGTAGCCATCCTGGATCACCAAAGTTTGTCCCTGTTTGCTGTAGAGAAATCGAAGGAATTCCCTTCGCAGCGGGTCCAATTGCGATTGGGGTTTGTAGTTGACCACCAGATAAAGATAGCGAGACAGGGGATAATCGCCAGAGTAGGCATTTTCCGCGGTCGGTGCGATGGCTGGCTGGTTGGCGTCTGGAGCCAGTGCGATCGCCTTGACTCCCTCCGTCTTGTATCCAATACCGCTGTAGCCGATCGCCATGGGATTGGATCCCACCGACTGGATCACCGCCGGGCTCCCCGGTTGCTCGCTGACCTCATCGCGGAAGTCCCCGTTGCCCATCACCATTTCTTTGAAGAACCCGTAGGTTCCAGAGGCGGCATTGCGGCTGAACATGGTGATCGGTGCATTCGCGTATGGGCCGGCCAAACCCAGTTGTCCCCAGCGATTGATCGGCTGGGGGGCTCCCATTTTGCGGGTGCTGGAGAAAATGGCATCGACCTGAGCCAGTGTCATCGATTCGATTGGGTTGTCGCGATGGACGAATACGGCCAGCATATCGATGCTGGTGGGAAGCAGCACTGGTTTGTAGCCGAACTTCTTCTCAAATTCGTTGGTTTCGCTCGCCTTCAACTCACGGCTCATCGGCCCAAAACTTGCGGCCCCTTCCAGCAGTGCCGGCATCGCTTTGGACGACCCCGCCCCCTCCACTTCCGCCCGCACGCTCCGATAACCCTCCTTGAACCTTTCGGTCCAGAGCAGCATCAGATTGTTCATGGTGTCGGAGCCGACGGTTTTGATTTGTCCCGAAATCCCGGTGGCATCGAAGCGGTAGTCGGGTAGTTGGGAATCGACCTCCACCTGGGCGTGG
>JBJSWM010000513.1:0-1418 GCA_046085865.1 Pirellulaceae bacterium | reverse complement strand
CTCGATCCGGTCGGTGCCTCCAGTTTTCTTTAGGAATGCGAGCAGTTCGCCTTCTTCCGAAGAGCCAGATTTTTTTGGCAGCATCAACCGAATCTTCGCTGCTACGATCTGGCCGGACTGGAATTGATGCTTCAGCTTGGTAAGGTTTTCTGCCGGGAATGAGTTTGCATCGAGGGATGGAAGACGCGACTGGCCTAAAACCTCAGAGGTTAGGCTGTTGGGTTCAGCCGCCAAGCATTCCTTGGCGAATCGGATCGGAGGTGGCGCGGATAGTTTCAGCGCGGCTCTTCCTCCCCAGGTCAATTCATTGCAGATGGTTTCGATCGATTGGTGGTCGACTAGTTTTTTGAGTCGACCGCTGGACGATGGACCGGCGATCTCGATGATTAACTTCTTCTGGATAATCGGAATGAAGAAGTTCACGATGGCTAGGCGAAGAAGGCTGTCGGTGCGTAACTCACCGGCGACATAGGGAACGACCACTGAAAGCCCCGGCTCATTCGAACGAATCAGATGCCATTCCTTTTTGAACAGGGCGATCTGGTCTCGATCCTCGATCGGTGCGGGAGCCCCATTTCCTGCTGGTCCTGCGCACCAGAATCCCTCAGCGGCCCACTCTTCACCATCGTGGGTATGGATCTTGAGGACCGCTTGTCCCATCAGCAATTCTCGGTTATCCGACCTGCGGCGAGTCAGCCCGAACATGCATCCGACTCGACTGGCGGCGCGATAGACCGTCTTACCGAGTCCCCAACGGCCAAGATCATCGCCGGTCTTGCCGCTTCTACCGATGTTTCTCCAGAACCAATAGAAGTCTTCACGCGAGATAGAGTTTTTCGGCGGGTCGGTGATCAGGCAGGGATCCCCGGAGAGTCCGCGCGTTCCGAAATCTTCGCAGACTAGAAATCCATGGTTCAGTTGGGGTATGCCGCTGGAATCGAAGGTGATGTCTCGAAACTCGAGAGCGGGTTCCAGCCTGCGAAAGTAGGTCGACAGACGATTTCTCGACGGCAGGTCGGCTGCATCATGCAAAGAAAAGCGGAGCCGAACAGGTTCTTCGCCGTGCCCAGCATCCAAGGAATTCTGGATCACCTCCCGGACCAGCGCGTCGGTACCAGCGTACTCTCCTTCGCCGGCCTGTTCGGTCTTAAACAGCTCCGTCTCATTCGGATCGCGGCGCACGGCCGTGGCAGCAACCTTGGAGAAGATCCATTCGCTCATGCTATGGCGCACCATTCAATTGGACGATGCATCGCGTTACCGAAACCGATGCGTTGCAACATGGGTGAGGAAGAGAAGACCTTCGTCGGTTGCTACTCGGATCACGGGGCAACGCATCGGTTTCGGTAACGCGATGCATCGTCCAATTGAATGGTGCGCCATAGCATGAGCGAATGGATCTTCTCCAAGGTTGCTGC
>JBJSWM010000512.1:0-3154 GCA_046085865.1 Pirellulaceae bacterium | reverse complement strand
GGAGGGACGACGGAGGGTTCGGTTTCGGCAAACAGGGAGGGTTGTTTCGCCGAAGGAAGCCGTTTGGCCATGATACGCTCCAATCCACCCTGAACGACTCATTTCGATGCCTCATCTTACCGAAGGAAAGCCCGATGGGAGATCGCTTCGGCCACTCCCATTGCGGTGGCGAGGGATTCTTCCGCTGGGGAAGACTTGGCCACCGGGGTGGTTTGAAGGTGCCAGCCAAGATGTCCTGGGTGGCAAATGTTTGACGCCCCTGGGGCAGGCACTTAGGATGAAAAAGTCCGGGGTCGGTGCTTTCCGCGGGACGCAATCCGTTTCCCGTAGCCGGTCAATCTAGTTCTTCGAGGGAATCTCATGGCGGCTCGCGATCGTAACCTGTTTGCCTGGCAAGCCTACGTGTTGACCATGACGATCATCAGCCTTGGCTTGCTGATCGCCCTGGGCTATGTGCTTTTCACGATATCGACCAGCACGAAAAAAATGGAGTCGGCGGTGACGCGGGCTTCGGATGCTGAGCGACAGCTGCAGACGGTCAACAGCAAACTGCAGGCGCTTCAGGCGATGGTGGGCAACAAGCAGTTCAGCGAAGCCGAGTTTCAGCAAACGCTGCAAAGCATCGGCACCGACGCCGACATCGATACGATCAAAAAGAAGTTCGATGGGGACATGTCGCTCTTCGGGCCCGATGTGCCCGCCCAGGATCGCAACTATTCGAAACTGGTATCCGACTTGATGAAGGCGGTACGAGACCGCAATCTGCAGATCGACCGTTCGTCTAAGGAAGTCGAACGCTTGACGCAGGAAGTCAACTTGATTCGCGATCAGGAAACCAAGGCACGCGAGAAAGAGGTTTCGGAGAAGAAGGAACTCCAGGCGAAGCTGGAGCAGACGATTCAGGAATACCTCGATAAAGAGGCTGCGCTGAAGAAGAATCACGAGACGGAAGTCGCGGTGGCTCAAAAGAACATCGCTGGACTGCGGCAAGAAAAGACGAAACTCGAAGGCGACTTGAAAGATATCCGGTCGGAAAACCTCCAGCTGACCCAGTTCAAAAAGGACATCATGGAGCAGCTGGTCAAGGAGACCGAGCGGGAGGATTTCGAATCGGCTCAGGGGAAGATCGTCTCGGTCGATCCTCGTGGTGTTCTGGTTTGGGTCAACATGGGGCGCAAGCAGGGGCTGCGTCCAGGGATCCGCTTCAGCGTTCTCAATGCGGATACGATTCGAGTCACCGAAGCCACCCCCAAAGCGCAGATCGAAATCACCAAGGTCGACGACAATATGTCTCAAGGTCGAGTGCTTAGCGATCGCCTGAACGTCCCTGTGATTTCGGACGATCTGGTCTATTCGCCGACTTGGAAAGTCGGTGGCAAAATGAAGTTTGCACTGCTTGGAAAGATGGAGGTCGACGGCAATGGTTCGGATGACCGGGAGCTAGTCCGACAGATGATCGAGCAGAACGGCGGTGAGGTGGTGGAAGAAGTCGGTCCCGACGGAAAGTCGAAGGGACAGATCGATATCTACACACGGTATCTGGTGGTCGGCGAAATGCCGAAAGTCAGCGGCGACGTGAACGATCCGAGAGCTCAGGATCTGGGCCGCAAGTACAACGATCTTCGAACTCGCGCCCGACAATTGAACGTCTCCGAAATGACGCTCGATCGACTCATGGGCTATCTGCGCAAGTACGACGAAGACCGCACCATTCCGTTGGGCGATGCCATCCGCAGCGAAGACTTCCGGGATCGAAGCGGTCCCGAGCGAAGTTCGAATGAGGAGCTAACCCGTCAATTCGGCTCCCGAGCGGGTGGTAGCTACAACCCGGACCGCTAGTGTCAAAACCAAGGGAACTCCCCCGCTGCTCAGCGATCGATGGCTAGGTAGCGAGCCGTTCGATCCTAACGCCCTCGCAAGGGAACTCGACTTTTTCGCCGAGGTGAGGATGGGAATCACTGCGACGGCAACGGTGACTTAGTCACGTCAAGGCTCACCGTTTCTTGATCGGAAGGTTTCCCGAGCTCACCATTGGATGTTTGACGGTGGGATCGTGGTACCGGCGTCATCTTCGCCAGAGGTCGTTCCGATTCCCATGTCGACTGCGCATGCGGTCGATCCTGAAGAGGCGTTCGTCGCTTCCCTCTCCAGCTGCCACATGCTCTGGTTTCTTTCCCTAGCGGCAACTCGCGGGTTTCTGGTCAACCAGTACACCGACGAAGCGACTGGGAGCATGGGGACCGACGCGCTTGGGAGGCGATTCATGGAGCGGGTTGTTCTGCGCCCCAGGATTCAGTGGGAAGACCTAGCCCCGTCCGAATCTGAAGTGACCGCCATGCATCATCAGGCCCACCACGACTGCTTCATCGCCAATTCGGTCCGGACCGAAGTCCTCGTCGATCCCGCGAGTGAGTCGGTCGACTAGTCGCGCTGCTGTCACCTCAAGGACATCTAGGAACTGTTGCCTCTGGTGTTGCACGCCAGCACCTCCCACCGTTCCACCCCCTTCAGGTGGAATTTTTCTCGCATGCTTTTTTTGTTCAAGCGATGAATGAAGAGAATTCGGGCGGTTGGCGGGACTTCGACGATTGTGAAGAAGGATCGATGAATAACACTTCTCCAAAAATTCCCGATTGCGCCTATTCTTCTTCCTTTGCCAAGAAATTATGCTGTGAGAGTGGATTCAGCGAATCTAGGGAGGGAAATGTCCCCTATGCCTAGGGGATGACTCGACTTGCGGTGCCGTTTCGTCGAGGGGCAGCATCGTTGGTTTTGAATCGAGGTCCATCTGAAACGATGGATCGGTCGCTGGAGAGTGGAACCAGAGCTTGCTTGTTGGCTCGGGATCTGAAGACAAAAAGGAATTAGCTACCATGACCATACGCTGGTTCGGATTGCTTTCCATCTGCTCGCTAGCCTCTTTTTCCTGGGTGACCGCTCAGGATCCGATCACACCGCAGGAACCTGCTGCCGCGATCGAGGCTCCAGCGGCCCCTGGCAACGCTTTGGGGGGGGAAGTGGAACCGATTGCTCCGGGAGCGGTCGTCGGCGAGGCCGAAGGCTGGCTGAATGGTCTCTACTTGAAGCAGTGGGTACGAACCGAAGCAAGTCGGTTTGTGGTGAAGGTGGTGGAGCTGTCCGATTCCGGCGATTT